>NZ_JAUBQE010000137.1:0-2230 GCF_036701115.1 Microcoleus sp. Pol1C5
GTAAAGTTGAGCATTCTCAATAGAAATAGCAATTTGGGCAGATAACAGTTTTAACAATTCTAGGCGATCGGTAGTAAAAGCCCCCTCAGTCAAATTATTTTCCAAATAAAGAAGGCCCGTCAGCTTACCTTGGTGCAGCAGAGGAGTACAAAGAATAGATTTCGGTTGAGTGGCTGCAATATAAGGATCGCGAGTAAATTGTCCTTCGAGAGCAGCATTATTTAACACCACATTTTCCTGAGTACGAATCACATAATTGGCGATCGCACTTGCCAGCAAAGGAGTGCCCCCAGAAGCTGCTGTGGGATTGAGAGGAAGCGATCGCAGCACACTAACTTCATCCTCCTTCACCGAACCTTCCGCCTCAATCGCCCAGTTTCCCGCTTTTTCTAAAATCAAAAAACCTTTTTGGGCCCCCGCATTTTCGATGGCAATTTTCATCAATCTTTCCAGCAACCTACTCAAAACAATTTCACCTGAAATCGCTTGGGAAGCTTTCATCACAGTAGTTAAATCTAACGTCTCCCCCAAATTATTGCTAGTAGTCGCCGTCGTAGTTCGATTAACTTTTGTTTGAGTAGTGGTCTTCCCTGATGTTCTCGCGATTAATTGAGGATATTTTTCCTCCAGACTCTCAACTTTACGTTTAGCACCCCAGTATTGGTAGCCATAGTGAGCTTTAGTCAAATAGATTTGGGCAAATTCTTCTTTATCCTTCGCCAACCAGAACTTAGCAGCAAGTTCCGCCGCCAGCGCTTCATTCTGAATAAAATCATCCTCTCTAGCCTCAGCTATCGCGCGATCGTACAAATCCATCGCCTCCAAATCTCGACCTGAAATCCTCGCCATTTCTGCCGCCACTAGCGAGAATTTATGTGCGAAACTTTCCCAGCAGTTATCCGCCCAAATTTTGATTTGTTTCTGATTAGCTTCTAATTGCTCCCAATAATCTTTTCGCTCCAATTCAGAAACGTCTGAATACAGAGCCGTTAAGATCAGACAACGGTAAAAATGATGGTGAGCACTAGAAATATGACCCATCAAATAATCTAGCAGTTCAGCAGCGCGATCCGATGCTTCTAGCGCCTCACTATACAGTCCGTAAAGATATAAATTCTGCGCTTTTAAAACATAAAACTCACACAGTGCCGCCATGCTTTTACGGCTGTGGAAATTTTCTAAATGCTGTTCTTCACTAACATCATCCTCTTCGCCCATCAAATTTAAAATTGCTGACTTATTAGCAAGAATTATATCAATTGCCCATAAATTTTTAGTTTGCTCGCAAAAATGGAGCGACTTGGCAATATCTTCCAAGAGGTTATTTAAATTCATACCTTGGAAGAAATAGGTAATAGTTTGAAACATCCGGTTATAACCCGTCCATTGCAAATTGCCCGATTGCAAGCCAACTTTATAACCTTCGTTATTAATTTCAGCCGTACTTTTGAGCGGTCTCACCCAGCAGTTTAAGTAATTGGCAAATATCACACTATCTTGGCAGTTTTGAGACAAGTTATTTGAATTTTCGCTGAGAGTCAGAGCGAGTCTGCCAAACTCATAAGCCGATTGGTAATCCCCTAAAATTGAATTTAGGATAATTCCATAACACGAATAGCAGTAAGACCCTCCCGCTACAAAACCGTACTTAAGAGAAAGGTTAATCGCTTTAATCACAGTCAACTTCCACAGCTCTTGAGATGAAAAGAACGTTAGCGGTCCCATATTGCCCAATAATTTCATTGCCATTTGTTGAGCCGGATCTTTCATCTTTTCGGCATTAATTAAGGAAGCAATTTCTTGGTTTGCCAAGTTGGCTTTAGCTGCCGCCATTTCCGCATTAACCGCCTCGCTTAAATTATCTTCAGCCAAGTCTATGCCCAGCAAGTGAAGGGCTTTTAATCCAGATTGAACTGCTGATTCATATTTACTTAACAGAGTGTACTGCACGATCAGAATGTTGTAAATCTCCGCTTGTTCTAGCTCAGATTTGGCCCGGGCAAATGCCAGTTTTATTAAAGCTTCTGATTCTTCAAAATTGCCGTTTAAATATTCTGCCTCTGCCAGCTCCTTATGAAAGGTAAAAGCTAGTTCGTAGGATTCTTGCCAAATATCGCCCGGTAAAATTTCTCGACCGATTTTTAAGTAGTCTCTGGCAGCAGCATAAGCCGTTGCATCTTTGGCTTTGCGAGCCGCAGTTAAATTTAAAATAGCTAGTTCAGTTTTCTCG
>NZ_JAUBQE010000097.1:0-11823 GCF_036701115.1 Microcoleus sp. Pol1C5
ATCGCAGCTCTTAATGAACCGGGCCCGCTATCGCTATTGTTGGCTACTACGATCGTAGCTAAATCACCTTGGTAACTAGCCATCGCATCGGCCTGCAAGGCTAATGGAGATTCAATTTGGCCAGAAGCAAATTCTAAATTCCAGTCGCCGCCACGGCCGGTTATGTTGGTGGATGCCGCAACGTCAGCCCCGGTTAATTGGCTGAATCGATCGGCGAAATTAGCACCTGTACCGCCTGCTACATCGCAGCCGTACAGCATGATGTCTGCTTGTGGGGCTAGTAAATTTTGCCACTTTTCCAACTCGTTTTTGTATTGCTCTATGTTATCTGAACCCAGAGCGGTATTGCCGAGTTGTAGGCTGCCAGAACTGCCGTGAGAAATAATATGAACCGAGTCTATCGCCCCGTTAGTAGAGGCGTATTGTTCAATTTCAGAGCTGATTTGTTCGATGCCGTTTTTGGTGCTATCGAGTATTACTACCTGCTGTCCCGGCAGCACTCCCGCTGTAATTGACTCGTAATCTTCCACGCCGGAGTCAATGAAGACTAAGGAGCGCAGCGGTCGTTTTTCTAAAGAAGATTGTGAGTTAACTTGAGCGAATGTAGAACTCATATTGGAGACTCCATTAAGGGCATTATTAGTAGATACACCCTGGAGTTATCTTATCAGGCTTGTTTGATTATATATTAACACCAAATTGAAACATTGTGTACTTTTTAAAATTTTTTTATTAATTTATTTGGCTCTGCATTTGCTTGTTACCTCTTGACCAAAAGGGGAATTGGAGCCTCTACCTATGGGAGTAGATCGCAATATTAATTGGGAACATTGAAATAAATCTAGGTTCTATTATCCATTTTTTTTTTGACCTTATTTTGCTAATAGTAGCCTGAGTTGAGGAATGCGGAAATAGTGGAGGTAATTCACCCTCGAATACCTCTTCTTATATTTAGTAGTTTTTATTTGAGTGTGAGTTTTTATGTATAGGCACAATCCACTAAAGTTTCCCTAGCTGTATTTCATCCAAGGGAAAACTGAATTATGTAGATTTTGAAGAATTCTATATGGCTTGAAGCTGCTAGGCTTGAGATACACCCAACTACTAATTCCCAAGAAGTTTGGTCGTATTTACTAACAGTCAAAACGGTATGATATTAAGTGGGAACCAATCGCTGGGAATGAATTGACTTATCGGCTAGTACGGACACTGTGAGGACTGCCCACCTCACTACAAACGTGATTCAAATTATTCAGCGAATTGATATGATTGGAGATTGAGTCAGATCTAATCGGTGATTTCGATCGCGCCTGCGTCACTAATTACAATTGCATTTGCCCCAGTCGCCCTCGGTATGTTCCACACCCTCCATGAAATCACTCTCCTTAATTAGCAAACCGTCGATCGCGCCCACCGCCGTTGTTGAGTGTATCACAATGTCGATCGGCATAACACGAACCAAGTCCGCTGTTTTGAGGCAGAGAACTATGCGATTTTGGCAATTGACTTTTGTATGGTTCGAGGTAATCTGAACTGAGGAGAACAAAGCCTAATTGCAGTTGGCCGGAGCTGCCGCCAGAAGTTGTGCGAACTTTGTCAATCTCTCTAAGGATAGAGGCAGATTTTTGAAGTTCCGAGGTAATTTTCACGATGCAGTCAGATTCCTCAGCCAAAATTCTGGAAACAAAATATCCACCTTCATTGATGCTGGAGTCCTTGAATACAAAGCTGTTGGATGGGGGATTTGCGTATTCCAAGGCGGGAGTCGTTTCCCTTAAAGAAGTCAACATATTCCGTCCTCCAAAAGTGAGATTAGCGGTAGATACAGCCTTGGATTCAGAGCTTCTGAAACTGCCAGCGACCTTGTTTATTTTGCCCATTCTTATGTAACCTATCTATTAGTTTCCCCTATTTCTGCAGGACTGCCATCCGCGATCGCACGGAATTTATATTCTGCGTGTTTTCCCTGAGTTCCGGCAAACGCGCAATTACCTATCGATCCGATCTCCTATCCGTGATAGCACTTTCAAAAAAGAATCCAACTGTCAGCCCATGCTTCAAACCTCAATAGTCTTCAGTCATTCCTCCATCTAAAATCTAAAAGGGTATGACAGTTAGTTAACTGGCATCGCAACTGCACCGCTCAAGATTCTGTGGAAGATGGCGGTTTTTTCCCTGCATTGCGAATATTAATAATCTTGTTGAGCGCCTCAAACCAAAAAGCAGCCCCCATAGAAATAGCTACGCCGCTCAATATCCAACCAAACAATTTTGCAATCAAAGCCGGCCACAATAAATTCCCCTGCTTATCTCGTTCTAAGCTGTTCTGTTCGCTCCATCCAAAAGGCAGAGCTACCTGATCCAAAGCTCGATCGACATCCTGTTGAACTTTTGTCAGACTGGTTAAATTATTTGATTTAGTCTTAGCATTGTTTTCCACCAACTGCTGAGCGTACAAATTAACAGTCGATCGCAACATCGAATCCTTCGACAACCGATTAATAATATGAATGCTATCAGCATTAGCAGCGACAGCGATCGCAGTTCCGAGCAAAATCGCCACCCCTCTAGCATTCCGCTTGTAAACACCAGAAGCACGCTCCATCGATTGGTCAAACCAAATTTCAATTTCTTTCTGAAACCGCTGCAACTGCTCTTGAGTATCTCCGCCGCTTTTTTCAGCGCGCTGCGCTAAAATATAAAGGCTGCGTTTCAAAGATTCTGGCATACTGTCCAAGGTTTCTTGAATTTGTTGATAAATCGGACTCTCCTCTTGGATATCCATAATTTCTGCTACCGTATCTTGACTTTTTTTAACAGTATTTAACAGATTGCTGAAACTCGGTTGCAGTTGCCCCAGCAGCGCCACCCGCTCAATTTTGCTGTCAAAACGAGCCTTGACAAATGCCATCTGCCTCTGAAATTCTCTCCCTGCCAGCTCGGTTTCTGGTAGATAAACCTGAGAATCCTTAATATAAAATCCTAGCTTTTCCGACATCCGATCTAAGCTGTTGTTCAAATTTGCTAAATTGTTTTGATAATCTTCAACAACTCGATTGAACTCCGCAGTCAGCCACCTAAATTCTTGCTCAATAATCGGTTTAGTAGCATCCGGCAAACTCAGATTTTCTCCAATCTGTTTAATTTGTGCTAATTGTAAATTTTTAAATCTTTCCAATCGGGTTTTAGAAATAGAGCTGAGCAAACTATAAACCTTTAAAGTCTCCAAAAGGCTAGCCGAAAAACACTCTGCTGGAATATAAGAAGGTCCACTGGATTTATTGCCGAAAACATTTTTAGTACCCGTAACTCCGTGGTACAAATCCCCCATGCGGTGCGTAACAGAGCGGAATCCCTCTGATAAAACCCCTTTCGCTCCCTGATTCAAATCCTTGATAATCGGATTGGCGTAAATCGCATGAGCTAACTGTCCAACTCTCTTAAGTTGCAGGGGATCTTTCGCGCCTTCGCTGCCTCCAGAAATTAGCACTTCGATCGACTTCTTTAAATGTTCCGCCCGCCACTGCCAAACAGTAGCAATCAGTTCCTGAATTTCCGAAGCTAGCAAGCTTAAAGTCAGGTAGATAAAGACTAAGCCAATGATAATATCTATAATTACAGGCAAGTTCATGGTATTTTCCTAGTCGCAAATAACTGCTGTCTAAGTTTACCTGCAGTTTGGGACGCTCAAAACTCTCTTAACTTATGTCAGAAATCTTTCCATTCTTGAACCGCAAACCGAAAAATCGCTGGAATGACAGCTTTACAGACAAACTGTGGATGCTGGGTTTTCTGTTGGCTGCAGTGCTGATTTTCGGGCTGAATCTGGGCGGCGTGGCGTTGCGGGATTGGGATGAAGGCATTGCGGCGCAGGTAAGTCGCGAAATTTGGCGCGGCAACTTAAATTGGCTGTATCCGACGATCGACTCTATGCCTTATTTCAACAAACCGCCGCTGGTACACTGGCTAATCGGGCTGTGTTTTGCAGCAGGCGGTGTCAGCGAATTGACGGCGAGGTTGGTACCGGCGATGCTGGCGGCGGCTTCTGTGCCCTTGCTTTACGCCATTGGCAGGGAGTTGTTTCCTCCGCGTTCGATAGCCATTTTTTCTGCCCTAGTGTATCTGACGCTGTTACCGGTGGTGCGGCACGGACGTTTGGCGATGTTGGATGGGGCGGTTTTGTGTTTTTTGCTGGCGGCGATGTGGTGTTTGTTACGATCGCGCCGCGACTTGCGCTACACTTTGGGGGCGGGGATTGGGTTCGGACTCATTTGCCTCACTAAGGGCGTGATGTTGGGGCTGCTGCTGGCTGCTGTTGGCTGTATTTTTTTGGTTTGGGATACCCCGCGACTCCTCACTTCTGGGTATCTTTGGGGCGGATTCGCGATCGGAACATTGCCAGTCGGGGCTTGGTATTTTGCCCAATGGCTGCACTACGGCCAATATTTCATCCACGCTAATTTAGTTAACGAATCTTTCCGGCGCATTTCGGAACCTGTGAGCAGTCACAGAGGCCCGCCTTGGTATTATCTTTTAGAAATTTTAAAATTAGCTTGGCCGTGGCAGTTATTTTGGCTACAAGGGCTGCGTTTGAGTTGGGAAAATCGCAATTTTCCAGGGCCAAAATTAGTATTGGTTTGGACTGGAGTATATCTGCTGGCTATTTCTGTGATGACTACTAAATTGCCGTGGTATGTTTTGCCAATTTATCCAGCTTTTGCTCTTGCCGTTGGCAGTTATCTCGCTGAAGTTTGGGAGCAACTGTGGCTGCCGCCAGAGCCAATCAAAGAGGAAGCAGAAGAACGTTTTGATGCTATTTCTTTGTTGCCTCATCCCGCGATTTTGGCAGTGCTGGGTGTAGTTGGTGTTGTCGGCTGCATTTACTTCAGTGGCTTAGTGCAAATTGGGAAATACATTGTGCCGATGGAGCGAGATTTGCAGTTAATGCTGCTGTTTGTAGGTTTGACAATGACAATGGGGGCAGTGTTGCTGCACCGCAAAGATCGGCAGTTTATATTAGTTTTAATTTGGGGAACTTACCTGACGCTATTGGTATTGGTGGCTTCTGATAACTGGGTTTGGGAACTGGCGGAGGATTATCCGGTTAAGCCGATCGCCGAAATTGTCCGCACAGGAACTCCGGCGGGTCAACAAGTGTTTACTTCTCACCGCTTGGGCCGTCCATCGCTGAATTTTTATAGTCAACGCCAAGTTATTGTCGCCGACGCGCCGACGCTCAAAAAGAAATGGCAATCTCTTCCTAAACCTTATTTTCTGTTAGAAAAACCAGTTTTAAAACATTTAGGTTTGCAGAATTCTGAGGTTGTCAAAACAGCGGACGATTGGGTTTTGGTAACTAAAAAGTAAGTTAGGGATATCCAATCAGCGTCTGTATGGGAGGGTGGTTCGTGGCCAGGCTCCTCTACCGCTCAAGATTGTCCAGGTTGCAGTGATCGATAACAGCATTTTGATCTCGCCGTGGACGGAAACTGATCCTCGTACTGGAAAGAAACCCTGATGGGTCTAAGGATGAAGTGATATGGAACCGATTCGTATTTTTTATTTTTCCGATGTTCTCTGCGTTTGGGCTTATATTGCTCAGATTCGTTTGGATGAGTTGAAAACAACCTTTGAAGACAAGATTGCGATCGCACAGCACTTTGTCCCTGTTTTTGGTGTTGCTCGTGAAAAGCTGGAAAACCGATGGCGCGATCGCGGTGGTTTGCAAGGATACAGCGATCATGTCCAGGATGTTGCGAAAAAGTTCGATCACATCAGCGTTCATCCTGAGATTTGGACTAAGGTAACACCATTTTCATCGACATCCTGTCATTTGTTTCTCCATGCGGTTCAACTACTAGAAACGAAAGATTTAGTGGAGCAAAATCAACAGGTATTTGAAAAAGCAACCAGGGCATTTCGGGAGGCTTTTTTTACCCAACTGGCAGATGTTTCTGACCGCAAGGTGCAATTTGGAATTGTGGAGGAGTTAAAACTGCCGATCGCTGCTATCGAAGCTCTGATCGAGAGTGGTGAGGCTTATGCCAAACTATCCCAGGATTTTGAATTAGTCAAAGAACATACAGTTACAGTCAGCCCCACCCTGATTTTTAATGAAGGACGGCAAAGACTCAACGGTAATGTGGGCTACCGAGTCATCGAAGCTAATATTCGGGAGTTACTGCACAATCCTCCGGGAGAACAATCATGGTGTTAGGGATGTTGAGCGATCGCTTCCTTTGACGTGATCTCAGTATAGGATTTAGTATTAGTTTACTAGATTGCTAGGTCGTTTTATCAATGTTCAAAATCAGCGAAGTCTCCCGTATTTTAGGAATCAATCCCCAAACGCTGTATTTTTACGAGCGGATTGGGCTGATTCCATCTCCCCAGCGTACTGAAGCCGGATATCGGCTTTTTAGCCAGTTAGATGTAGATCGACTTGCCTTTATTAGCCGTGCCAAGTCTTTAGGGCTGAGTTTGGATGATATTAAGGAGATTCTATCGTTAAAGGAAGGGAAACTACTCACCTGTAAAGCTGTTTATGAAAGACTCAGCAAAAAAGTTAAGGAAATTGAGGAAAATATCGACCAATTGCGATCGCTCCATGATGAGCTAGTACCTTTAGTCGAGCAATGCAAAACCAACTTTGACCATCCCGATCCAGCTTATCAATGCCTCGTCCTTGACACACAACAATAAAAAACCCTACTTAAAGATCGTCAAAATCAAAAACCAGATATTTTGAAAATTCCCTTGACATTATACATGGGTATAAGGTTTATAGTTGAATCAACCAAGATTATCATCTATTGAGTGCGTCATTATGTTCAAAACCATCACCAATACCCTAGCCATTGGTTCTATTGCCGAGTCTGAAGCCTTGCAATAAATTGCCCAAAAAGGCTATAAAACTGTCATTGATTTGTGTCCTGCTGCTGAGGGAAATCAGCTTGATGCGTCAATGGTGAAAGAACAGGCTTTGGAATGTGTCAGTGTTCCCGTTGCACCCAAAAACTTGACCGTCGAAACACTAGAAGCCTTCAAGCAAGCGGTGAAAGCATCCCCCCAGCCGATTTATACTCGCTGTGCCTCTGGATTGCGGGCGGGCGTATTTACCTTATTGGTATTGGCACAACAAGAAGGCTGGACAGAGGCGCAATATCTTGAGCAATTTCAGACTTTGCGAATTGACCAGAAGCCTAACTGTATTATTGGAAGTTTTGCTCATACTTACTTTGAGAAAAAAGTCTAGAGAATCTGGACATTAGCCGAACTGAATTACAGAATACAAAAAAGGAGTTATGCCATGAATACGATCGAGATTGAAATTTTGGGTTCAGGCTGTAAAAAGTGCCAACAGCTAGAGGCAAATGTTAAAGAAGCTGTAGCTAATCTCCATTTAACTGCGGTCGTTATTCACATTGCCGACCCAATCGAAATTGCTAAACGAGGTGTGATGTCTACTCCCGCCATGACAATCAATGGCAAAGTTGTCAGCAAAGGTCAAGTAATCAGTCCCGAACAAATTCAGCCCTTATTGCAGCGTTAAAGAGGCAAAGTTATGTTCGATCCCTTTTATCCTTTTGATTGGTTGGCAACCCAGATTGTCACCCAACTCTTGGGCTTGTCGATCGCATCGCATTTAGGATCTAGTCTGCACTTCTTTCTTTACGATGTGCCAAAAGTCTTAACATTACTGATTGTAATTAGCTTCATTGTGGGGACATTTCAAAGCTTTTTAGAACCAGAGCGCGTTCGCTCTTTGCTAGAAGGAAAGCGCACTTTTACGGGAAATGTTTTGGCGGCCGTAGTAGGAATCGTCACACCATTCTGTTCTTGTTCTGCGGTTCCTTTGTTTATCGGCTTTTTGGAAGCAGGTGTGCCTCTAGGCGTGACCTTTTCTTATCTGATGGCAGCGCCAATGGTAAATGAGGTTGCTGTTATCCTTCTCTGGGGATTATTTGGGTTGAAGGTGACGCTGATCTACATTGGTTTTGGTGTGGGTTTAGCGATCGCCTCTGGATATATCATCGGATTACTAAAATTAGAAAAATGGGTGGAACCCTTTGTTTGGGAACTGCAAAAATCTCATCAAGAAATACCTCTAGGTGATGGGGACAATCCAGAACCAGTGATCCTGACTTGGGGGCAAAGATTTGAGCAAGGATGGTTCCAGTCGAGCTCCATTGTGCGATCGGTGTGGCTCTATGTCGTGGGTGGTATTGCGATCGGGGCGGGGATTCATGGTTATGTGCCAACAGATTTTATCACTCAATATGCAGGTGCAAATAATCCTTTAGCAGTGCCGATCGCGGTAATTTTGGGCGTGCCACTCTATGCGAACATTGCGGGGGTCATGCCGATTACCGAAGCTTTAGTCAATAAAGGAATGGCAATGGGTACAGTTTTAGCCTTCACAATGGCTGTGACAGCATTATCGCTTCCTGAAATCGTGATTCTCAAAAAAGTTCTGAAACCTCAACTTTTAGCCGTGTTTATTGGGCTAATGACCGTTGGTATTATCAGCATTGGCTATATATTCAATGCTCTGCTTTTGTAAAAAAAAACGGTTTCTAGACTATAATAAGTCCTGAGTTTAATAAACGCAATTTGCGTGCCGAAAAGCTAACCAGCTTCAGTTATAAAACAGGAGTCTATCGGGCATGGCATCATTACACCAACCATTATGGACATTATCATTTGAAGAAGTCTATGAATCTCTAGGCACTGCTGCCAATGGATTATCGGACAATGAAGCGCAAGAGCGATTAGAGAAATTTGGCGCAAATGAATTACCAGAACCCGTTCATCGTCCATTGTGGCTCAGATTTGCCGATCAATTAACCCATTTTATGGCTTTGTTGCTGTGGGTGGCAGGGATTTTGGCATTTATTTCCCGCACACCTGAACTGGGCTGGGCAGTTTGGGCAGTAATTTGGATTAATGCCATTTTTAGCTTTTGGCAAGAGTTTCAAGCTGAGAAAGCTTTATCTGCTTTAAAAAAAGTCTTACCGATGCAAGTAAAAGTGTATCGAGATGGAGAATTAAAGCAAATTCCCGCTAGAGAATTGGTACGCGGCGATGTGATGCAATTGGAAGAAGGCGATCGCATTTCCGCAGATGCCCGTTTAATTTCAGCCGAAAGTTTATATCTCGATGTATCGGTGATGACAGGGGAATCTTTGCCTGTGGCGCGAAGTCCTTACCCTGTACGTCTGCGCGAAGCCGTTTCGGTACGTGCTGGCAAAACCATGCTGCGTCAAGGGGAACAGCCCTTGCAAGAAAAGGTAAATCCATCAGAAATTGCTAACCTTGTATTAGCAGGTTCGACGGTAGCAGCAGGTCGAGCAGTGGCGGTGGTTTATGCGACGGGCGCACAGACTGAATTTGGACAGGTGGCGCATTTAACTACAGTAGTAAAACGCGAACCCAGTACCTTAGAAATTCAAGTTGCTCGGATTGTACGGATTATTACAGCGATCGCGCTGGGTATGGGTGCGACTGTATTCGCGCTTAGCTACTTGTTGATTGGCATGAATATTACCGAGAGCTTTATTTTTGCGATCGGGATTATCGTGGCAAATGTCCCTGAAGGTTTATTGCCAACAGTAACATTAGCTCTTGCCCTTGGTGTGAAACGGATGGCGCGGCGCAACGCTCTTGTAAGGCGGCTTTCGGCAGTGGAAACCCTAAGCGCGACTACAGTGATTTGCACAGACAAGACGGGTACTTTAACCAAAAATGAAATGACGGTGCGCTATCTCTGGCTACCGACAGAACCAGAGCAATCTGAACCCAATCGCGATACTCCTCATGATGTCTTAACTAACAGGCTAATTGAAATTACTGGTGCTGGTTACGATCCCACTAAGGGCAAAGTGAATATTCCCTCTAATTCCGAAATTGCTTGGAAAGCTAAGGTTTTACTGATTGGTTCGGCACTTTGTTCTAATGCCCGTTTGGTACATCTTAATGCGCCTAGTCGTTGGCAAGAAATTGGCGATCCGACGGAGGCGGCTCTATTAGTAGCAGCGGCAAAAGCGGAACTGAATTTAGAAAATCTTCAGAAGCAATTCCCACGCTTAAGAGAAATTCCCTTTGATTCTCGCCGCTTGATGATGACAGTGATTTTGAATTGGCAAGCCTCAGAAATATGGTCAAGTGAATTTCCCCATCTGGCTTTTACTAAAGGCGCACCATTAGAAGTGCTAAAACATTGCCATTGGATTTTGCGGGATGGTAAATCGCAGGAATTAACCCACGATTATTGGGATGAGGTGGTCAAAGCCAATGACGATTTAGCAAGACAAGGATTTCGAGTGTTAGGGCTGGCGGCGCGTCAAGGTGGAGAGGAATTGCTCGATCTAAAAGCTCAGGATTTAGAGCAAAATTTGATTTTTGTCGGGTTAGTGGCGATGTTCGATCCGCCGCGCGAGGAAGTACCAAAAGCGATCGCTCAATGTCATCAAGCAGGAATCAAAGTAACTATGGTAACGGGTGATTATGGATTGACGGCTGAAGCGATCGCCCGCCAAATTGGTTTAGTTAGCGACAAAGTGCGTGTAGTCACGGGTGAAGGCATGGCACATCTCTCTGACGCACAACTCAAGCAAGTGGTGAAATATCGCTTTGGTTTAGTGTTTGCCCGGATGTCACCTGAACACAAATTGCGATTAGTGCAAGCTTACAAAGACATCGGCGAAATTGTGGCAGTTACAGGTGATGGGGTGAATGATGCCCCCGCCTTACGCGCCGCCAATATCGGCATTGCGATGGGACAAAACGGTACGGATGTGGCGCGAGAAGCGGCAGATATCGTGCTTACCGATGATAACTTTGCGACGATTGTGGTAGCGATCGAGCAAGGAAGGGCGATTTATCAAAATATCCGCAAGTTCATGACCTATATCCTCGCCTCGAATGTGCCAGAAGTCGTGCCATTTTTAGGCATGGTTGCCTTCAAAATTCCACCCGCGCTGACGATTTTGCAGATTCTTGCCGTAGATTTAGGCACGGATATGGTTCCAGCCCTAGCTTTGGGTGCAGAAATTCCCGAAGCTGGGATTATGGATCGTCCACCCCGTCCAAAGGAGGAGTTTTTACTCAACGTTCCTTTAATATTACGCGCCTATCTCTTTTTGGGTGCGATCGAAGCGATGCTCTCAATGTTGGGCTTTTTGATGGTTTGGTGGAGCTATGGCTATTCGTTGGCAGACTTGCAACAAGTCACTCCTGCAATCCTCTCTCATACTGCAGATCCTACGGTGACGGCAATCTATCGCCAAGCGACAACGATGACTTTAGCTGCGATCGTAGCTTGTCAAATAGGTAACTTATTCGCCTGTCGCTCTGATTGGGGTTCGGTATTCCGTCAGTCGTTATCAAATAATAGTTTGCTCTGGTTAGGAATAACTGTTGAATGTGTTGCCCTATTCGCATTCATCGACTTCCCACCCTTCAGACAAGTATTTGGAACAGCTTCACTAGCCAATTGGCATTGGTTGATTTTGTTAGCCTGTCCGATCATTTTGATTGGTGCAGAAGAACTTCGCAAGCTATTACTTCGTAAGCGGCAACAAGGCAACATTAAAAGAGCTTTTTAGAACCAGAGCTAATGTAGCAAAAAAAATAGGATTAAAATCCCAAAATTTTGACTCTGGAATTGCAAGACATTTTAAATTTTTGAGGACTTTTGTGATGAACTTTATCTACTTTAACCTGGACTTCCCCCTGCAAATATACTTACATAGGGCTTGCTGAATAAGTCCAAAAAACTCAAAAAAGTTCGAGCGCGCTATTGCCCGCCCACGCTCAACATAA
>NZ_JAUBQE010000009.1:0-149140 GCF_036701115.1 Microcoleus sp. Pol1C5
TATCAAAATCAAAGAAATCATTTTCGCTTGTCTGCGATCACACTATAAGTTTATCATACCTTGATTCAGCAACGCCGTATTTTCGACTTCCCACCCTTGATGATCTTCGGCATCTAGTAAGTTTACCCAAAATTTTTGACTATCCAATAAACTTGTAATCAAACGATATCTAATTTCTGCTGTTCGGTCGTTTAAGTTTTTAATTGTGTACTCGATTACTCGGATTGGTCTGGACTCAAATCCTTTTTTTTGAATTGGGGTGGAGGATTAACCAAACATAAGTAAGAACCATCTTCTAGTTTTGTTTCGTTGAGTAATTTAACATTCAACGGAATTCTTCTTCAATAGTCACAACCTCTACTGAGCGTGGCTAAAACCATCGCGTATGAATGCAAACCACGCGCTCCCATTAACAACATTTCTTTAGTAACTGAGCGCACTAATCTTAAAACTATTATTTTTTCTACCTCTTATATGGACCTATTAATGAATCAAATATTACATATGTTCCTATTTCTAATAAAATAATTAATCTAGCTTGAGGGAACGCAGTTAGTGTACCTGGGCGGCTACCTGGACAACCAAAAACTCTGGCGCTTTCATCACTACTTGGGATGTCGAAACAGGTTCCATCTATTGTTACAACTCTCAATCCATTGAGCAATGCTCCTACTGTTTCAGTCGTAGCATTGGTCGTACCAATGGATGAAACAACTATCTCATTACAAGAGGCCCTAATCTTTGTCGGGCTTTGGTAATAGCTGCTTTACAGGGAGTTTTCCAATATTTACGAGTTTTCAACCAGACTTAATTAAGGCCATCTATGAGATTTTTTAGTACATCGCGCATTGAGTTTTTTGACCACAGGCTCATTGCTATGAAATTTTTTGCGGAGCATTATCTTTTCTACTCCAACAATAATCTTCAGAAAAACCACATTTAATACCTAATGTAAATGATTTTCAATACCTCAATGGTTGCGACCTATTCACTAATAATTTGAGCGTTATTTGGTAAAATACTAATGTAATAACGAGTTTCAATATTTTTTTTATTCACTATTAGCACGGATTATATCATAGCTATAATAGGAAGTTTATCCTTTTATCAGCGAGATAAATCAGCTTTTGTATTTCACTGGATATTAAGGAATTTTTTATTTATGAGCGAGCGTGAGTGTTCTCTTTTTGGGTGGAATAAGCTGTATATGTAAAGTAAATCCGAAAATCCTTGTGTAATTGCTTTTTTAAAGAACTCTTGTACTCTGGTATACAGGGATGGCTGGTTCTTTTTTAAGGTGATTACATAATCTCTTTTTTTTTTGACAATTGACTTCACAATTGACCTATGGCAGCCGATACCATCAATCGGGACAATGCTTCCCTTTAATTAAAATACTTTGATTAAAACATAAATTGCTATGATTTAATTAGACTTTTTATAAAATTTAACTTAGCCTAAAACCAATCTTTGACTTGTCGCCCAAGCACCGATCAGATGAATTGCTTTTTTATCTCCTCCCCATAGTAAGAATGGCGAAGAGTTTGGCCATCAATGGCGATTACCTCTCCTGGATTGAAGTAAGTAATAGACTGAATCCAACTCAAAAAAAGATTTCTGAAATTACTCGGGTTTGAGACGAGAAAATACTCGCACACTTGTGTCATCATGATGTGGAGGTATGCCATTCGGTACTTCTAAAAATTTATTTAACCCTTCGTATTTATAGCGACCGTAACTTTCGATATTCACTCATGTATCAGCAGCGCAAATCACCGCACAAATTGAGATGGTGATAATATCAATTAATTGATGGCATCTCGTCCGTTCAAGTTTTGGATCTTCTCAGTAAAGAAAAATAGTCGGCAATGGTAATTTTAGGCCTGAGCTTGAGAAAAACGAACTCTAATTAAATGTTTTGTAGGTACTCAATAATTATTTGCTAATATACCGTATTCTGTTAACATAAAATTTAGAGGCGTTCGCCCGGAGCTGATCGAGAGGAGCTAGCAGTAAGGTATAGGCAATAAATGTTGCCCAGATCAACCTCAGAAACAGTTGTGTTTTCATTATTATATATAACGATTAGTTAAACCAGACTCAACTAAATTATGGTAAAGTAGCGGCCGAGTTAGCGCCGTCTATCTTAGGTGATAAGCAGTTCGATTGGAACAGCGGCTGCAAACCCCGTTTTAGTTCGGGGATGAAAGGCTCTACAGCAGGCGATCATTACTTTAGGCAGACGCAGGAGCCGCGCTAGGGGAGATACATTTTAAAAAAGCGGTTGTTTTCATTACACCACCCTTTATTAGAAAAGGAGTTTCAGCGGTGAACTTAATATCTGTAGAGGAACTCAAAGCGCTGGTACAACAATCTCTTGGATTGTGCGTCTCTATTTATATGCCAGTCGCTCAAGGAACAGAAATTCAACAAAACCCGATTCGGTTCAAAAATTTAATCAGAGAGGCGGAAGACAAAATAGTACAGTACGGATTTGACAAAAAAGAAGCTGGGGAATTGCTAGAGCCAGTCCGAGCAGAAATTGACCAGGAAAACTTTTGGGAAAATCAAAGCAACCTGCTGGCGATTTTTGTCGGTTCAGGATTTTTCCGCTACTATACCTGTCCGGTGGAGTTTGAGGAATTAGTGGTTGTGAGCGACAATTTTCACGTCAAACCGCTGATGCCTATGCTGACAGGAAATAATTTATTTTATGTTTTAGCTCTCAGTCAGAAGGAAGTGAGGCTGATTGAGTGTACGGCTTACAGTGCTCGGGAAGTTGAAGTTGAAAACTTGCCGAGAAGCCTTGATGACGCTCTGCAATATGACCCGACAGCTAAAGAGGGTCAGTTTCGGATTGCTACGGCAAAAGGAGGCACTAATAATTCTTTTCAGCAACCGGGAAGTTTTCACGGCCAAGGAAGTCCGGATCGAGATGAACCCCAGCAGGAAATATTGCAGTATTTCCACATAATCGATGCGGCGCTGCACGAATATTTGCGGAATAAAAAAGCTCCTTTAGTGTTAGCTGGAGTTGAGTATTTGCTCCCGCTTTACCGAGAAGCCAATACCTACCCGCATTTAGTTGAAGAAGGAATTACAGGCAATCAGAAACTTCTCAAGCCGGAAGAGTTGCGGGCCGAAGCTTTGCCGCTGGTGGAACCTTTGTTTTTGCAGGCTCAGTCAGAGGCGATCGCACAATACCACGATCTGACAGGAAGCGATAAAATTTCTGCTGATTTGAAAGAAGCTGTTTCGGCTGCTTATTTTGGGCGGGTCGATCGACTATTTGTTGCTCTTGGCGTTCAGCAGTGGGGTACTTTTAATCCCGAAACGAACGCGGTGCAAGTCCACCCCGAGGCAGAACTGGGCGACGAAGATTTGTTGAATTCCGCAGCAATTCAAACTATTCTCAACGGCGGAACTGTTTACGCGGTGCCGCCGGAAAAAGTTCCGGACGAGGCGCCTTTAGCTGCTATTTTCCGCTATTAATTTACGAGGTTTAAACCAATGGAATCTACTTCAATGACAAATTCCGACAAACAAAACCAAAGTAGCAGCGGCGATACCGAACGCTGGGCATCTTTAATTGGTGGCGGCGCGCTGGTGCTTTTTGGTTTGTCGCAGCGTTCTTTGAGAGGTGCTTTGCTGGCGGTTGCGGGCGGCGGCTTAGCTGCTCGCGGGCTGGGGGTTGTGGAGGGTTTGCAGTCTGCTGCAGATCCGAATCAAAGCATTAAAGTTGAAAAGACGGTGACGATCGACAAACCGGTTGATGAATTGTACCGTTTATGGCGCAATTTTGAAAATTTACCTCGGTTTATGAAGCATCTCAAACACGTTACGGTCATCGATGAAAAACGTTCTCACTGGATTGCCAGCGCGCCGATCGGCAATAGTGTGGAATGGGATGCAGAGATTGTCCGCGAAGAAGAAAATCGCTTAATTGCTTGGGCGTCTGTGGAAGGCTCTGATATTGACAATTCGGGTTTTGTGCGCTTTCAACCGGCACCTGCGGGACGCGGTACTGAGGTAAAAGTTGTCATCGAATACAACCCTCCGGGCGGTGCAATTGGTGCTGGTGCTGCTAAACTATTTGGCGAAGCTCCCGAACAGCAAATTGCAAATGATTTACGTCGCTTTAAGCAGTTGATGGAAGCTGGGGAAATAGCGACTACGGAAGGTCAACCTTCGGGCCGCAAGTAATAAGTTAGATTACTCCCCGCGATTTAACTCACCGAAGAGCACTATTCTCAAGAACAGGCAAGATGCCTATTCCACAAAGAGTGAATTTCTTGTGGACTGGGCATTCTGCCAGCCCATAAAAAGCTTATTGAAAATGGTGCAAGATGTCAGATCTAACCATCTTTGTTGTTTACCTGATTAGCTGATGTCATCTCAAGTGATTTTCGGAAATGCGGGCGCTGAAGGTGCAAGTCGGGGCGGCTGGTTTGCGGGTCACTTTATGACGCCTGAAGATGATCCGCGATCGACTTCTGTTTTAGAGGTAAAATGGGGCGCTCACCCCGCCGGAGATTGTAGGACTCAGTGGGCGGTAAATGCGGAAGCCACGACGCTTTCTATCCTGGTAAAAGGGCGGTTTCGCCTGCAATTTCCACAGCAAGAAATCTTGCTGTCTCGCGAAGGAGATTATGCTCTCTGGCTACCGGGAGTGCCTCATTATTGGTCGGCCGAGGAAGATTCGGTGATCGTGACTGTGCGCTGGCCTTCCCTGTCGGGAGATAGTTGTGGAGTTAAGAAGTAACTTTAACTTCGGGAACCAAAACGCGGCCGCTATAACCCCCGCGCTGGTAGCGATCGATCGCCTCTGATGCGATCGCACCCGCTTTCCCACTTTCCACCAGCGCTACGCAAGCACCTCCAAAACCTCCGCCCGTCAGCCTTGCGCCGTAGACTCCGGGAATTGACTGCAAGATGGCCGCTAGCGTGTCTACTGCCGGCACCGAAACTTCGTAGTCGTCGCGCTGACTGGCATGGGAAGCATTCATTAACTCGCCAAAACGTTTTGCTGGCAAAGATTTTACCGCTTCTAGTACGCGGTTGTTTTCAGTAACCACGTGCCGCGCTCGTCTTCTGAGGGGTTCCGGCAATACTTCGACAGCTTGGGGATCGGTGATATCCCTAAGAGCTTTAACTCCCAATATCCGCGCGGATTCCTCACACTCGGCGCGCCGCTGGTTGTAGCCGCTTCCTGCTGCGAGTTGGTGGCTTTCGCCACTGTCAATTATTAAAATTTCTGTGTTTGTGGGAAAAGGTATCGGGCGGCATTCGAGGCTGCGGGTGTCGATCAATAGCATGGTGTTGGTGTCTGCTAAACTCGACGCCATTTGATCCATGATGCCACAGTTCAAGCCGGCATACCGGATTTCGACTTGCTGTCCGATTTGAGCTAGCCGCACGTCGTCTATGGGGAGGTTCAGCAGCGCGCGCAGTCCTCTGAGGGTTGCTATTTCTAAAGCGGCGCTGCTGGACAAACCGGCTCCGATCGGCACAGTCGAGGTAATGTAGAGATTTATTGGCGGTATTTTGTATCCTTCTTTTTCTAAAAGTCTCAGGCAGCCACAGATATAACTGACGAATTTTTGCGGTATGGTATCGTCGTCTGAATAATTTATGAGTTCATCATATTCTGCTGAATAAAAATGGTGTCGCTCGTCACTGCTGAAGCCGATTTGTACTGTGGTGCGCTGGGGAATCGCAGTTGGAAGTACAAATCCATCGTTGTAGTCTGTGTGTTCGCCCAGCAGGTTTACTCTGCCGGGGGCGCTGGCTGTGGTTTTGGGTAATGTACCAAATACTCGTTGGAATTTCATTTTTTGGGAAGTGGTAATTGGTTGTTGGTTATTTGTTATTGGTTATTTGTTATTGGTTATTTGGAAAAACAGCTATCCCTGTCTCCGTGACTTACGTGTTGTGCTGTTGGTAATTGGGAAGAAATAAATTTATTTTTTATCGTTTGTCCTTATTATAGTGCCCAAGTTTTTTGGTTAATTCAACCCCTGTTAACAAAAATAAACATCACCGTAGGTTGGGAAAAGTTAGTGAGCTGTGATAGAATGACAGGCTAAGATTTCTCCAAAAATTTACAAAATGCGATCGACCCGACCCCGAAAACAGTTTGCTCAACATTGGCTCAAAAGCGAGAAAGCCTTAGATAAGATTGTAAAAGCGGCTTCTTTGGATCGCGATCGCGTCCTGGAAATTGGGCCGGGTACGGGGATTTTGACTCGGCGTTTGCTGCCTGCGGCTGAGTCTGTTGTTGCTGTGGAGATCGATCGAGATTTGTGTCTCAAACTAGCCAAACAACTCGGCAAAACCAACAATTTTTTACTGCTGCAAGGCGACTTTTTGGAAATGGACTTAGAAGCTGAACTAACGGCATTTCCAAAATTCCAAAATCCGAATAAAGTTGTTGCCAATATTCCTTATAATATCACCGGCCCGATTCTGCAAAAACTGCTGGGAACGATATCTGTTCCTGCTGCTAAACCCTTCGATGCGATCGTGCTCTTAGTGCAGAAAGAAGTGGCCCAAAGGCTTTACGCTAAACCGGGTTCGACAGCTTTTGGTGCTTTGTCTGTGCGGGTGCAGTATTTAGCAGAATGCGAGTTAATTTGCGATGTGCCGTCTAAAGACTTTTTTCCGCCGCCCAAAGTCGATTCTGCCGTGGTGCGGCTGCTTCCCAGACAGATAGAAACTGGGGCGGTTAATCCGCGCTATTTGGAGAATTTAGTTAAGTTGGGTTTTGGTAGCAAGCGCAAAATGCTGCGAAATAATTTAAAAGGGATTGTGGACTTAGATAAACTTGTTCAAGTGCTAGAAGAGTTACAGATAAATCCTCAATCTCGCGCTGAAGATTTAAGCGTGGAGCAATGGGTAAAGTTGAGCAATAATATTATGTTCGATGTTTGAAGTTCAGGATTGTGTTAGATACCAGAATTTTTCAACAATTCGGATATCTGTTTTGAAAAAAAACGATTTTTAGGTGTAAATACTAACAGTTGAAGTTAGATTTTATGGGGATTATCGAAGGTTTATTGCAGGCAAATCGGAATTTTTATAATAAATTCTGCACCTTTCCCCGGTGCAGAAATACAGTGCAATTCGCCTTTATGTCTTACTGTGATAATTTGATAGCTAATCGATAAACCTAATCCCGTGCCTTTACCTACTGGTTTAGTGGTAAAAAATGGATTAAATAACTGGTTTCTCACGGATTCTGTTATTTCGGGCCCGTTGTTGCTAATTCTGATTTCTACCACTTCACTGTCTAAAAGTTTGGTAGAGATTTGGATGAGGTAGGGATTAGCTTCATTGGCTGCAATCGAGTCACTGTGGATGTCATCTTCTAAAGCATCAATAGCATTAGCCAGGATATTCATAAACACTTGATTTAGCTGTCCCGGATAGCACTCTATTCGGGGTAAATTGCCATATTCTTTGATAACTTGAATATTCGCCCAACCTGGCTTAGCATTCAATCTGCTTTGCAAAATCATCAGTGTGCTGTCAATTCCTTCATGAATGTCGGCTAATTTCATTTCTGCTTCGTCATGGCGAGAAAAAATTCGCAGCGACTTGACAATACCAAAAATTCGCTCGGCGCCGTTTTTCATCGAAGTTAATATTTTTGGCAGGTCAGAGATGATAAAGTCTAAATCTATAGACTCAATTTTTTCTTGAACTATGGGTATGGAATTCGGATACTGCTCTTGATAGAGATTCACCAGTTCTAGCAAACTATTGGCATACTGGCGGGTGTGAGTAATATTGCCGTAAATAAAGTTAATCGGATTGTTGATTTCATGAGCAACCCCAGCGACTAATTGTCCTAAAGATGACATTTTTTCGCTGTGAATTAGGGTGGATTGAGCCTGCTTCAATTCAGACAATGCTTGTTCGAGCTGTTGAGTTTGAGACTTTAACTCTGCGGTGCGTTCTTCAACACGGATTTCTAATTCTTCTTTAGCTTTTTTTAGTGCAGCTTCGGCTAATTGGCGCTCGACAATTTCCGATGCTAGGAGTCGGTTTGCCAATTCTAAATGTTGAGTTTGAGACTTTAATGCTGCGGTGCGTTCCTCAACTCGAATTTCTAATTCTTCTTTGGCTTCTTTTAGTGCAGCTTCGGCTAATTGGCGCTCGACAATTTCAGCTTCTAGGAGTCGGTTGGCGGATTCTAACTGTGCGGGGCTGGGAAGTGCTAGGGCTTGAGGCATTAAGTCTACCAAAAGTATGGCTGTAGCAAATGAAATAACGGCAGTAATTGCTTTCATTGTTCCTGAAAGCCAATAGGTAGGATGCCAAAGTGTCCAGAGTTCAAATATGTGAGTCATTCCACAGGCGACGATAAAGGCTCCAAACAGGGCAAAGATCCAATCAAAGGGCAAATCTTCCCGTTTGGAAATAAAATAAACCAATGTAATCGGGATGGAAAAATACGCGAGTGCAATGATAGAATCTGAGGCAAGGTGAAGCCAGACTAACGGGGTATGCCAGAGATAGCAGTGGCCGTGAGGAATAAATGGCCCGGAAGTAAAAAAAGTTTTCCACATTTCCTGCATAATATTTCCTTTGAGTTGTGAGAAAATGGACTCGGACTGGTGTCAATTAATTTCAACCAGGGGTTTCTTTCACCTGCGGCTTAATCACCTATGCGTTCATATTCTCTGTTAGCTTCAGCAAAAATCAATCTGTATTTGGAAATCATAGGCGATCGCCCCGACGGATATCACGAACTGGCGATGGTACTTCAAAGCATAGATTTAGCCGATCGAATTGACTTGCGTGCGATTGGTACGGATACGATTCGCGTGCGCTGCGATCACCCGCAAGTCCCTCCTGATAAGAATAACCTGGCCTACCGGGCGGCGGATTTGTTGGCGAAGCAATTTCCCGATGCTTTGGCGAAATACGGCGGTGTCGAGATTGCTATTCACAAGCAGATTCCAGTGGCGGCGGGGCTTGCCGGCGGTTCGGCAAATGCGGCTGCGGTTTTAGTCGGGATGGATTTGCTGTGGCAATTGGGACTTACTCAGTCGGAGTTGCAAGAGTTGGGGGGAACTTTGGGTTCGGATGTGCCTTTTTGTATTACTGGAGGTACGGCTTTGGCAACTGGTCGTGGGGATAAACTGTCGCCATTGCCTGATTTGGCTGGCTTTTCTGTGGTGTTGGCGAAGTACCGCAATCTCAGTATTTCTACGGCATGGGCGTATCAAACTTATCGCCAGCAGTTCAGTAGTTCCTATTGTGCAGCGGAAGATTTGGAGTGCCGCCGGGAACGGCTACATTCGGGGCCGATGGTGGGGGCGATCGCCCAAAAAGATCGATCGAAAATTGGTCAATTGCTGCACAACGATTTAGAAAAAGTTGCTTTACCTGTGTACCCGCAGGTGTTGCAGTTGCGGCAGGCTTTTGAGTCGGCGGGGGCTTTGGGAACGATGATGTCGGGTTCCGGGCCGAGCGTGTTTGCGCTGGCGGAGTCTTCAGAGCAGGCTCAGCAGGTTTTGGAACGGGTTAAAAGTGCGATCGCTTCTCCAGATTTGGATTTTTGGGTAGCACAGTTTAGCAATACTGGGATTCGGATTTTTTCGGAGGGAAACGAGACGAAACAGCCGATTTCGAGGGTGTAACTCGAAGAGGGTGCGATCGCCATTGCCCGTTAAACCTGTCTAACAGCCGAGGGTCAAGATGAATCTAACTTTTCGCAGAGTCTATTGAGATCGAAGAACTGATAATATGTCATGCAACACCGATTTTAGTTTTGGTAAATTAACCAGAAATCTAAAATCTAAAATCTAAAATCTAAAATCGCCATGACTGATTTAACTAATCCAAATTCTACTTCTAAACCTCTGAGTTCGGCTGGAGATGCAACCTCTGCATCTTCCACGCCGCCGACGATTTTGCGGTGCGTGATTGGTTCGCTTATCGCGGGCGGGTTTGCGGCGGCTTTGTACGCGCTAACTTTGTCGATCGTCCAAACTTTTGCAAATGCGCCCATTCATTCTGACAATGTGACTGCGATTAATATTGGCGCGGCTGTGCGAACTTTAGTAATGGGAATTGTGGCTTTGGGTGCGGGTGTTTTTGCTTTTGCATCTTTGGGTTTGATGCTGCTGGCTGTGCAACTTGTAATTCAAAAGTTGCTAAAGAAACCTACAGCTTGAAGTCTACCAATTACAAGAATTGGGCTGCACAAACTTTCATCTGCAAAGCAAAGACTGCATACTAAGATCGAAGCAATGGAATTATTTACGATCGGGCACTCCAATCTGAGTATTGAAGCGTTTGTTTTGCTGCTGCAACAACACGGAATTACGGCGGTTGCGGACGTGCGATCGCATCCGTTTAGCCGCTATTTACCTCATTTTAATAAATCAGAAATTAATGCTTCACTGTCAACAAGTGTCGGCATTCAATATGTTTTTTTAGGCAAAGAGTTGGGCGCGAGACCGGAGGATTTAAGCTGTTACGATACTAGCGGTAAAGCTTTATACGATCGCATAGCAGCAACTCCTCTATTTTCCGCAGGAATTCAGCGCTTGCTCAAAGGCGCAGCCAATTATAAAATCTGTTTAATGTGTGCGGAAAAAGACCCGATTACTTGTCACCGCACTATTTTAGTTTGCCACAAGTTGAAAGATTTTAACTTGCAGATTAATCATATTCTGTCAGATGGCAATTTAGAATCGCACCAGCATTTAGAAGAAAGACTTTTGAGCAAGTTTAACAAAGGCAAAAAAAATAATGAGCCTATTCAGCTAAGCTTGTTTGAATTAGAGCCTGATGTTAAAACTGAAAGGGTTGATTTAGAAACAGCTTATTATCTTCACGGATGGGAAATCGCTTATGTCAGCAAATAAAGCAATTAATTAATTTATAAAATATGTCACAATTGGCGAATTTTGCTAACCCAAAATATTGAAATAGCTGCCCGCAAAACCTAATCTTGTATGGGCGAAATACGCCAATTACTGCTAGAAGTAGCGCGTCAAACGATTTTTTGCATAAGTCCTGAACAACTCTTGACATAGCATACATTTATAAACTAGGGTACAGCCCTCCGCGCCCACCCTATTTTTATAAATTTTCTTCGATTTTTAACGTTGTTCATGCTATAATTCTGCGGGACTATAGCAGAACGGGGTGCTTTTTGATGAAAGCAGAATTTTATTTTGACTGTCACAAATATATTTGCAGTTTAGTTCAAGTAGATTTTGTCAAAGAATTAAAAATAAAAAATCATCAAGGTTTTGTTTTGGCTGTTAAGCAAGGAGAAAAGATTGGACTTTTGGGAAAAAGCCGCCATAATGCTAAACAAGTTGATGTATCTAAGCCGCATTTTTATAATGTAATTAAAGCGGCTATGAGCGCTTTGGAATTAGAAACTAAAAATGAGGTGATATTAGAGAGAAATCGAACTATTGCTGATGCCGAAGAAATGATTCAGCAGCAAAACCGAGAAATTCGCGTTCTCAACGAACAGATTAGGATGCTTGGAACTAAGGTTGAGGAATTGTCAAGGGAAAAGCAGCAGTTATCCATGCAGTTAATAGAAAAGGAAATCAGAGAAACTGAAATTAGTCAAGAAATGGATAACTTTCCTGCTATCGAGGAAGATTTACCGGCGGCGCAAATTGAGCAGGGGATGGGAGAAGCTGAAATTAGTCAAGAAATTGCACAATTCCCGATTCAAACTTCCGGTTTGGACGTGCAGTTAATAAAAAATCTACAGGATTCTGAAGGAATTGATGAAAAGGAAAAAATGACCGAAAGCGATGTTAAAAGTGTCACTTTAGAATCTTTAGAATTTAGAGAAGAAGTAGAATTTCCGGGAGGCGAAACAGAAATTAAGCGACTGTCTAAAAAAGGTTCTCAGAGAAGGATGAGAAAGAAATAATGATGATGTATGTTTTCTAGAGTGTGACGCGCTACTTATAGCAAAAGTGTGCGCCATATAAACGCTAAATATAGAGTTTATGCGTATCTTTTGTGCATCTTCTATTCCTCGCTATTTGACAAAGTTTCTCTAATTATTGTCCGAAATCAACTGACGGTTGCTCTTTGTCCGATCGCCCTGCTTTTTTCAATAAATCCAGGTACTTCTGCGATCGGCAAAAATAGAAAAGCTAAACTTTGAGCAGCACGATCGTATTTTATCTCTACAAGCTGATATAGTTATAAGGTTTGCCCGCGCTATCTTCAAAGTTAGGCAACGCTACGGGAAGAATAGATTGTGAACCTATTTATAGAATAATTTGTGTAGTCAGACTCTACACTCAAATCCGGCTGCTGGTCTGTTTCTAACTCAATATTTTTGCTTCTGACTAAAGCTTAAGTCGGTATGTAGAAACAGGTATCTAGTTCGATTTCTAGAAGCTGATTTTTACTGGATGAAATTAGGGTATAGAGGCGGAAGATAGGCAATAATGTAAAGTTTGGTGAGAAGATTCAAAACTTGTGCTATTTCCCACATTTTTCCAGGGATATGCCTTGGAGTCCAAAAATATGATATAACCCACATTCCGCAGATATGACTCCAGATTACTAATATTTTTTGAAAAAACTCATATAGAAAATTTTGGCGTTGCTGGATTTTGGGGATTAAATGTGGTTTTTGTGAAGGTTATTGTTGGAGAATAAAAAAAATAACCCTCCGCAAACTTTGCTATGATTAGACACATCTCGTTCAATCTTTTGAATCAATAAAAACCTCAAAAAAAAAGCAAAAAATAAGGGACTTAGAGCGGGATGGGATGATGAGTGTTTGACTAATATTCTCGCTGCTTCAGCCAATTAAATTCTCACAATTCACTCATGGCTGACTACTATACAACTTGTAAACCGTGGTTGTCAGCTTTTTATTATCTAAAACTAGGCAGCTAGTAACAACCACCATTAATAAGTTACCCTTTTCTCTAAAACATCCTTACCAAGAGTGTCTGTAGTTTCTAACAATGGTAAATTTATCTCAAAAAATACTCACCGATGGTGCACAGTCTTCAATAAGATGCGTTCCCCCTGTGCACCATCCTCTGCCAAAATAGACAAGCAAAATCGCCAATTTCCCACTGACAGCCAGAAATTGAAACATTGAAAAATTTGGTAGTGTTCAAGATGTAATGATATAGGAGTAAAGTTTATTTCCTTGTCGTCTCCTCATCCCTGCCTTTCCAACCTGTGCCTTTTCCCGAAGTGTCAAAAATGGTCGCATCCACAACGGTAAACAGCGATTTAAGTGTCATGATTTTGGGCGGCAATTTGCTCTTGCATCCTCAGAAAAAGGTGATCCATCGAGCAATCCGGCAATTGATTGACCACTTGTTGGGGGAACGCATTTCCCGGGCGGGCATTGCCCGTGCGGTGCAGGTGTTTGAGCAATGGCTACTTTCCCGAAGTCAATGAGAAATATGCTCTTAGTGTCACACCAAGTCCCAGCGACAGCCAAAAAAAAGGGAGGTTAAGGATCAGCGTGTGATAAGTTGTGGTATAAGTGTGAACAATAAAGGAAACAATTAGTGGGTCTGGTTAGTTCGTGATGCAGATACCCGTGAAATTGTCGGTGTTTGTATTGACGCACGGCATGAAGCGGCAGCAAGGGCAATTGTGGCATTCATTGCCTCCGGTTTACCGCCAGTGTGCGGTTGCTAGACTGATTTCTAGGCAGCATATGGGCAGTGGTACGCCCGCAATTCACATCAGGCGGTGGGGAAAGAGAGTGGTAAGAAAAGTTACATTGAGCGGTTTAACAACACGTTACTGCAGCGTGTTTCTCGCTTGGTGAGAAACACCTTGTCATTTTCAAACTTGTTAGACCATCCTATCGGTGCTATTTGGTATTTCATCCATCATGACAGTGCATCATTACTTGTTTACCACTACCGAAAGCGTTAGGGGCCTTGGTGTAGTCTGTGCGTAGCGTGGAGAAAGATTTTAATTCTCCTGAAAATCTCGATCGACACTTATGAGGTCACTCTATGGAGCCAAATGATACATCGGCACGCTACGACCGAATTGCCCAATGGTGGCAAACTGAGCATCAAGATTCAACCTACGGGATTGCCCAATTAGAAAGGGCGATCAAATTTACTTCTAAGCAGCACGCAGCACTTGATGTCGGGTGTGGAAGCAGCGGACGTTTTATCAACAGCTTATCCAAGCATGGATTTCAGCCTGAAGGACTTGATATTTCTAGGGAAATGATCGATTTAGCCCAGCGGCTACATCCAGAAATCACGTTTTACCGGGAAGACATTTCTGATTGGCTGCCGCCGAAACTTTACAGCCTGATTGCAGCGTGGGATAGCACGTTTCATCTGCCAATCAACAAGCAAGCGCCTGTGATACAAAAGCTATGCGATGCGCTTGAACCCAATGGAGTGATCCTGTTCACTTGTGGCGGCGGACATACAAGCAGCGAGATTTCGGGAGCATTTCAAGGTCAAGATTTTGATTACAGCACTTTGGGTGTAGATACTTTTCTGCAAATTCTGGTTGAGCATCATTGCACCTGCCGCCATCTCGAATATGACCAGTATCCTGAAAATCATGTTTATATCATTGCCCAAAAGACCTAATTTATCATTCGCACGATTAAGCTGTGGGATGTCGCAACTGGGCGCTGTGTGAGGACGTTGATGGGCGATCGGCGGTATGAAGGCATGAATATTCAAGGGGCAACTGGATTAACGATCGCTCAAAAATAGACGACATTGAAAGCGTTAGGGGCGTTGGTGTAACGTGTGTCGAGATTAGGGCGATCGCGTTAACTCAGCGCTTAACTTGCGGATCTTGAGTGGTGAAATTTGGTAAGATTTTGCAAACTGAGTTCATGCTGCAACAGGTTACGCCATAAGCCATTTAGAAAAAATAGACGTTTCGCTTTTAGTAAGGAAGCACATTTAATTGGTACAACTCAAGGCTTTCTGATTCTTGACTCCATTCGGCAATTCCTCATTCACCCATAACCCAAATAGGAGAAATACCTGATGTCTACATTCAAATACAACCGTTTAGACAAGAATAATGCTGCGGTTCTGCTGGTCGATCATCAAACTGGACTGTTCTCACTTGTGCGTGATATTGGTGCCGCCGACTTCAAAAATAATGTGCTGGCGCTGGCAAGTGCAGCCAAATTTTTCAACCTGCCTACAATTTTGACAACTAGCTTTGAGCAAGGCCCCAATGGAGTCCTCATCCCTGAACTGAAGGAGAAGTTTCCAGATGCTCCCTTTATTCCGCGTCCCGGACAAATCAACGCTTGGGACAACGAGGACTTTGTTAAAGCAGTAGAAGCAACAGGTAAAAAGCAATTGATTATTGCCGGAATTGTTACTGATGTATGTGTTACTTTTTGTGCGCTTTCGGCATTGGAGGCAGGTTATGAGGTTTTTGTTGTCACCGATGCCTCTGGAACCTTCGATGAAGCCTGTCGCTATGCAGCTTGGGATCGAATGTCTCGTGCTGGAGTTCAGTTGGTCAATTGGTTTAGCGTTGTGTGTGAATTGCACCGTGACTGGCGCAACGATATTGAAGGATTGGGTAGTCTCTTAGCAGGGTTTATTCCTGACTACAAAAACCTGATGACCAGCTATGCAGCAACGGCAAATGCTGGAGTTCCCAATAAGTAGTGAGAAAGCGCCTACTTTATTTAGCTCGTGTTTAACTGAGTTCATATTGTCATCGTTAGGTTATGAATTTTACGTGGAACGTAGCGGTGACAAATACTTGGTTGTAAGTCACGTATATGGTATTTTTAATAGCTCTTACGTCAAAGATTGTAACTATTTTTCTAGTCATTTCATCTCATGCCTAACCTGCGCGAGCGCATTCGTTAATCTCCCTTCTGTTTCACGAATTGCTGGCCAAAATTGCCGAGCAATTTGGTGTCTCTAAGGTGGTTGTTCAGAATAAAAATTTTCTCTTAGTTAATTCTCTAAATTCTATGTTGGAAGAACCGTTGGCGAGCAATACAAGTGAAGACAACTATCTAGTCACCGCTGTGATCTCTCATGTAGTGAAACCGGGGCGCGATGAAGGTTACGAAGCATGGTTTCATGGCATCGCCGCAGATGCACGAAAATTCAAGGGACATCTGGGTGTCAGCACTATTCGACCCCAGCATCACGCCCACCCTGAGTACGTGGTCATTCTCAAGTTCGATTGCTACGACAATCTTAAGACCTGGCTAGAATCTGATGTTCGGCGAGAGTGGATTGAGCGATTGCAGCCCTTGATTGAAAGGCCAGAAGATATTCAAACCCTGACCGGATTGGAAACCTGGTTTACGCTGCCCAATAAATCGATGAAGGCTCCACCCCCTCGCTACAAAATGGCGTTAGTTACATGGTTGGGAGTGTTTTGTACCATTTCTATTCTCAATCGTTTGCTTGTACCGCTACTATCTGGGCTTCCTGCCTTGCTCACATCTCTGATGATCACAGGTCTGACTGTTATATTGCTCACCTATTTGGTCATGCCACGCTTAACACAATTATTTCGCAAATGGTTGTATCCCATTCCCTAAAGTAAACAAACAAAACCCGCTAGATGCGGGCTTCATTTTAAGAATTGCAATTTAACTCACTACTAGGAGTTAGGCCTAAACCGGGTTTTTTATCACAATAGTGCATTTGAGACTTTAATACTGGTGAAAAACCCGGTTTCTTTGGTATTTCTGAGTAACTCCTAACTACATCACAACTGCACTAATCAAAGTTTGCACATTTTCTACAAGAGCAGTAGTGAAATTATGAGTCACAGGCAAACTGTCAACCACTATTCCGGCGCACAAGAGCATCAGGTACAGAATAGAGTATTTGAAGAGCGATCGCGCAACAATCTTATCTTCTGGAGTCTGCAACAGCAACCAAGCTTTTTGGGCAAAAATAGCACCGAGGAAAATAGCTGTTCCCGCATACACCGCGCCCGCTAAATGCAGGGGATAAACTAGCAGCAGAGTTGCAGGAATCATCAATAGCGTGTAAATCCAAATTTGGCGGGCTGTCTCTTCGTCGCCCTCAATTACAGGTAACATCGGGACGCCTACTTCCTTGTATTCATCGCGAATCATCATTGCTAATGCCCAAAAATGCGGCGGTGTCCAGAGGAAGATAATCCCAAACAGCAGCCACGCACCCCAACTCAAATCTCCTGTAACGGCAGCCCACCCAACTAGCGGAGGAATTGCACCTGCTGCACCGCCGATGACGATGTTTTGCACGCTGTGACGCTTCAGCCAGTGGGTGTAAATTAGGACGTAGAAAACGATGCCTGACATTGCTAGCAATGCGGCTAATAAGTTGGCAACAACTGTCAGCAATGTAAAAGATATTGTAGCTAGGGCGATCGCAAATATCAAAGCATCCCGCTTCTTGACACGCCCGGAAGGAATCGGCCGCCAGCGGGTGCGCTCCATAATATAATCGATGTCACTGTCGTAGACACAATTAATCGTATTCGCCGACGCAGAAGCTAAAGCACCTCCAGTAATAGTTGATACCAGTAATAGCGGATCTACTTCTCCTTTGGCGGCCATCCACATTCCTGCTGAGGTAGTGATTAGTAGCAGTAAAATAATTCTGGGTTTTGTTAGTTGATAGTAGCTTTTCACAACTTGCGAAAAGTTTTCGTGGAGGCGGGGCCTGTCGTTGGTAAGGATTTCTTGCATCGGTTGTAAGCTGTTAGTAATTATTTGTGAATTCGTCATTAGTCATTAGGTTGTAGGGCGGGTTTTACGAGAAATATTTGGTGTAGCTACAAGGATTAATAAACCCGCCGCTTCTTACTCTCAAGCTGATAAAACTCGATCGCGCCAAGCTAAAACACTAAAAGCTATGAGGGTTCCCAGCAAAGCAGCACCGACTGCTTGGTGGGCGACTGTCAGCGGTTCTACCTGAAGGTGCAGCCGGAAAGTTGCTAATCCTAAAACTAATTGAGCAATTAGGCAAACACTCGCCCAATGAGCCAGTTTTCGCAAGTTTGGACTCAGTGCAGGCTGCCGCCAAGCCATGACTGCTACGGCTAAAGTCGCTGCGGTAGCGGGTACGATACCGGCGATGTGGCTGTTCATTACCGAGCACAATTCTGAGGAATCCAAACATTGGTGCAGTGCCCATCTAGAGCCTACTAATGCTCCTAGCAAACTTTGCAGGTAAACTAACAATGCTGCGATCGAACTTACCCAAGCTAATTTGCCGACATTTCCTGTAGCTTCGTAGGGAGTCAGCAGGAAACCGATGACTAGCAGGGCGCCAAAAAATAGTAAAGCTGTTCCCAAGTGAGCAGTAACGATGTCAAATCTCAGCAGTTGTGTTACTGTCAAGCCGCCCAATACGCCCTGAAAAACGATTAAAAATAGTGCTCCGGCGCTCGCCCAAGGCAGCCATTTTGGCAGGCGGCTGCGGTAAAACAAAGATAGTCCTAAAAGTGCGATCGCGCTTAAGCCAATTGCCGCAGCGTCCAATCGGTGAAACCATTCCAGAAATACTTGCAAATTCATTTGCGCTGCGGGTATTAATTGACCGTAGCACAGTGGCCAGTCGGGGCAAGCGAGCCCCGCATTCATGACTCGCGTGGCGCTGCCTACAGCCATTAACAGCCAGGTTGCGATCGCAATTTTCCACACTAGGCCGCGGATAATATCTTTTGGCTGCCACTGCACTCCTGCTGCTGCGTTTGGCTGATTTAAAACTGAGTTTGCCATGGAATTTACCTTAGCCTTTGTTATCGATCGAACTTAATTAAATATCGAGGTTTTGCTTTGACTGAGCTTAGCCTAGCTTAACACTCTTTTTCTCTGACCAACCGTCATTTTTACTACCTTAGCGACACTTTTATCCAATTAGTTTGTCTTTATAATTTTTTCAACTTTCTTCTTTATATTACAAAAGATGTCCTTTATTTTGTCAAACTTAAAAAAACTTTAATCTTTCCCCGCCCCTGGATAATTAAAAACTCCCCCGCTGTCGAGACTCTCCGGGAAAATAAAGATATAATTAAGAAAAAGAATTTAGGTGATGATTGTGATAAGAGGGACTCAAAAATGTTTACAAAAAGCTAAACAACATAAAAAAACCTATAAAGTAGGATTCGCAGCAAACTATATTGAGCTGATTGTTCTACCCTAGTAGTGAAGTATGACGGCAGATAAAACGGCAGTCAACAAGTTAAGCAAGTTATAACCCAGCGACTCTTTACTCCAGGCTTCGTAGCCGCGAGCAAACTGTTCAAGGATGGAAAAAAACAAGAGAAATGCCAGCTTCCCTGTTGGCCCTAGTGGGGTGCATAGCGATCGCATTCCACCGATCGCAGACTTAGGAGACGCGGTGCCTGAAACAGCACCAGAAATCACACTAGAAATGGCTCCCACCCCCAGCAGCGCCAAATACGGTAAAGGAGCCAAACCCTCAGAGACGGGACAATCTGCAGGTATCACAGTCAACCTCAGTGGGATCTAAGCTGCTACACAGCTAGATTGTATAATATCCAGATCAAATAAATTAACAACTGCTAAAATATAGGTAGATGTCAGCCCACAATCATCTATCTCAAGTATGAGAATTAGCATAATTGCTACATAAATTATTAAATGAAAGAGAACTTGTTATTAAATGCTTTATATCCCATACATTGCTCGTTGCCGAACTTCCTAAGTAGTTGAATCTAAAACCCAAAATCTAAAATTCTGCAGCCATGTCCCAAAAAAATGAAACCGCTGTTCTGGTATTATCGCTCCTAATTACGATCGGGCTAGCCGGTGCAGGTATTTGGTGGCTGACAAGCCGAGGCAGCATCAATGTCGGGGGTTTATCACCCCAAAATCCGACTTTTCCCAACTCTGCGACGGGGAATTCGCCGCAATCAGAGCAGGCAATTGGGCAGCGTCTGAGTGGTGGCGAAAAACTGTTACTTCCAGAGCAAGCCACAACAACCAAACAAGCAGCAGTACAGGCGATCGCATCTGGCAACTATAACGCAGCTATTTCCGACTTACAAGCTTCGCTGAAAACCAATCGCAACGATCCCGAAGCACTAATTTACCTCAACAACGCCCGCATCGGATCTCAAAAATCCTACACAATTGCAGCAGCAGTTCCCATTGGCGGCGATATCAATGCTGCTCTAGAAATTCTGCGGGGGGTAGCTCAAGCTCAAAATGAAATCAACCAAAGCGGCGGCATTAGCGGTACTCCATTAAAAGTGGTAATTGCTAACGATGACAACAAGCCAGAAATGGTGGCACAAATTGCCAGTGCTTTGGCAAATAACTCGGAAATTTTAGGAGTCATCGGGCATTTTGGTTCAGATACAACGCTAGCAGCCAGCAAGATTTACCAGCAAAAACAATTAGTAGCAATTTCTCCGACAAGTACGTCTGTGCAGCTCTCAGGAATTGCCAACAATATATTTCGGACAGTGCCGAGCGATCGGTTTGCTGCGAATGCTCTTTCCCGCTATATGGTGGGAAAATTGCAAAAGCAAAAAGCTGCTATATTTTTCAATTCGACCAGCAGTTACAGCAAATCTTTAAAAGATGAATTCACTACGGCTATTTACGGAGATGGAGGACAAATAGTATCAGAATTTGACTTTGCTAAGGGCAATTTTAATGCGGCCGAGAGCGTTAAAAGTGCGATCGCCCAAGGAGCAGAAGTGATTATGTTAGCATCCAATTCAGCCACGATCGACCAAGCTTTGCAAGTAGTGCAAGTAAACGCCAAACGGCTGCCGTTACTAGCAGGAGACGGTGCTTATACTGCTAAAACACTGCAAATCGGTGGCGCAGGAGCAACAGATATGGTGCTAGCTGTTCCTTGGCACATTCTGGCAGATCCGCAGTCAAACTTTCCCCAAACATCCAAACAACTTTGGAATGCTGAAGTAAGTTGGCGCACAGCTTTAGCCTACGACGCGGCGATCGCCTTAATTGCCGGTTTAGGGCGCAATCCGACTCGTACAGGCATTCAACAAGCTTTATCGGCGTCAGATTTTTCGGCAAATGGAGCATCGGGGTCAATTCGGTTTTTACCTTCGGGCGATCGTAATCGAGCAGTTCAATTAGTAACTGTTAAACCCGGAAGTCGCACCAGTTACGGTTACGAGTTTGTGCCGATATCCGGTTTGTAAACTATTGGCATCGCCAAAGGTAGGTATAAGTAGTCAAGCAAAATTAATTATACAGCGTATTCCAGGTTTGTGAAGTGTAGGGACACGGCAGTGCAGTGTCCCTACGGCGAGCTAACTATAGGCGGGTGTACTTCATAAATGTGGAATCTGCTGTATATTTTTCGCCAAAGCCTGGAAAGATATTTGACACGGCCGCAACTCCATTTTCCCATATTTACTTCTGTTTGATTACTACCAAAGTAATGTCATCAAATACTTTTTGCTCCCCAATGTATCGCCGCACGTCGTCAATAACAGCTTGCTTGATTTCTGCTGCTGACTGTCCCCTGTTAAGGGCAACAACTTCAATCAATGGCTCAATACCGTATTGAGCTTGATTCATATCAAAAGCTTCGGTAATTCCATCTGTGTAGAGTACGACAACATCCCCGGAATTTAACTGTATTTCAGTAGTAGCAATGAAATCGGCAATATCTGGTTCCAAGGCGATGGGAAAGCCTAACTCCATCGTATCAATCCGCTCTACTTCGCCGCTAGAACGCACGAGAATTACCTCTTCGTGCTGTCCGCTCAAACGCAGGATGTTGTCCCCCCGATATTCCAGCAAAGAAAGGCTCATACTTTTACCGCAATTGATGCGCTCTACGTTGTCAAAAAGCGTTTGGTTGACTGTCTGCAATAATTTAACGGGGTCGGTTTCCTTGTGAACCAACAAAGTGCGGATTGCTGTTTGCGCCATAATCATTAACACGCCGCTTTCTAAACCGTGTCCAGTCACATCGCCGATGCCAATTGTGGCTTTACCGCCGTAATTTAGTACGTCGTAGTAGTCGCCGCCAACTTCATCAGCGGGTTCCATAAATGCAGCAATTTCTAGCCCTTCAATAGACTCTAGTTCCTGCTGTTGAGGCAAAATCATTTGTTGCAGGCGGCGGGTTACGTCTAGTTCGGCACTCATGCGAAGGTTTTCTACTTTTAGCCGATCGTTCAAAACCAATATTTCTGCATTAGCTTGGGCTAACTGTGCGGTGCGATCTTCTACTTTTTGCTCTAAAGTTCGGTTGTAATCTTCTAATTTTTCGTAGAGACTTGCATTTTCAATAGAGATCGCAGCTTGAGCGGCAATGATTTTTAAAGTTTCGACTCTTTCCGAGGTAAATGCGCCGATCGCCAAATTATTTTCTAAATAGAGAATTCCACCTAGTTTGCCTTGATTGAGTAGGGGGGTGCAGAGGATCGATTTGGGCTCAGTAGCGGTAATGTAAGAATCCCCAGTAAATAGTCCTTCATCGGTGGCGTTATTTAATACTACATTTTCGTGGCTGCGAGCGACGTAGTTAACTATGGCGGTTGACAGCAGGGGAATTCCAGTTGCAGGATCTACAGAATCTACGGGAATGGATTGCATAATGGTAATGAGCTCGCATTCTACGGCTGCTTCGGCTTCAATTGCCCAATTCCCGCCTTTATCCAGAATCAGAAAACCTTTTTGAGCGCCTGCGTTTTCAATTACAGTTTTCATCACCTGGTTTAACAATTGTTCTAGAACGATTTCACCGGAAATAGCTTGGGATGCTTTCATTACTGCGGCAAAATCTAGCGCTTCGCCGGAATTGCTACCAGTTGTGGTGATTGGATTGATGATATTATTTTCAGTATCTGTTCGGGTTGAACTAAGCGACTGAATGGCTAAAAATTGCGGGTATCGCGCTTCCAAATCTTTGACTTTAGCTACAGCCCCCCAGCGCTGATAGGCATAGTGGGCATCTTGCAGGTAGTGACGGGCAACATGATTTTGATTTCTGGCTAAATAAAACCTGCCTGCTAGTTCGTAGGCGAGGGCTTCTTCGTTGAGATATTCGTTTTCGCGGGCTAAGATGATGGCTTTGTCGTAATATTCTCTGGCATCTTTATCGTTGCCTAATACGCGATCGCGTTCCGCTTCCACTAGATAGAATTTGTGCAGGTAATTCATGGGAGCCTGCTTTGCCCATGTTTCCATTTTTTCTTGTTTAGCAGCTACCTTTGTCAGGATTTCTTCTCTTTCCGTCTCTGAGGAATTAGGATATAGCGCTAGTCGGGCTAACATATCATACAAATAGACCACAGGGAGAATAAACAAGGAAGCTGCATTAGCTGAGTATTCTTCAAAGCGGTCTGCATTCTCCACAGCTTGCTGAAATTCCTCGAAAAGATAACAGAGGATAAGTTTATGTGAATAAACGTGCATGAGCGCAGTGCGATCGCCACCTGCTTGATGAACTGGCATCATCTTTTGTTCGTCGTATACTTCGCCAATTAAACAGCAGGGATTTTCTACTTGTTCCACCAAGTTCAGGATCGCCTGCATCAAGATTTGATTCCAATTAATGTATGCTTCCTGTTTAGTTTGATAAGTAACTTCAAGGGATTTCGCCATCTCTTTCTTGGCATCGCTCAGCTCCCCACCGCTGAGATATAAAGCGTAAGCATAGCCCTGCCTAATACTAGCAGCACATTCAATATCTCCCGTTTCTATCCCACTTTGATAAGCTTCCATGCAAAAAGAAGATGTGTCTCTGAGAGGTTCATTCCAATGCTTAATAAATCCCATATATATTACATAAACTTTTGCTTTGAATGTTCTATCTTTGAATAGTTCTAGTACCTTCAAAGCAAGTTGACCAAACTGATAGCCAGTGTCAAGCTCTCCTGATAAGCAGAGAATTAGTCCGTAACCTACATACGGAAAAGCCGAGTTAGCAGAATTACCATACTGAATCGATAAATTTATCTGTCGGCACCACATTAACAAGCTCAGTTGATTAAGTGCTATGAACGCAGGGCTCGACAAGTAGTTCATCACCCGCATAGCTGCTAGTTTATACGGGTCGGTCATTTGCGGTAAGTCGATTAGCTCCTGGGCTTGTCTGCCCGCTAAAGCAGATTTTATCTGCTCCATCTCTCGTGTCAGATCGGATTGGTTCGGTCGTTCTGGTAATTCTACCCCAAGTAATTTCAGAACTTCTAGCCCAATGTCGATCGCCTCTAGGAATTTCATTTGGGCGCAATAAGCTTGCATTTTAATTTCATAGACTTTTACTTTCTCTAACAGCGTTTTTGCTTTTTGCAAAACTACCCCAGATAAGCGCTCCATTTCATCGTAGTTAGCAATTGTATAAGCTGTTTCTGCTGCTTCTAAATACAAATCTAAGGTAAGGTTGTACTGCTGCGACCAACTCTTGTTATTTAACAAATTTAAGCCAATCTGAAGGTAATTAAAAGCTGGTTGACTAGCTGCTGAAGATTTGGCTTTTTTACCTGCCTGTAAGTTTAATCGAGCTAATTCGTATCGCTCTATTTGTCGATCCATTAGCGGGCGGCCTTTGTTTAACTGATTGACAATATCAAATAGGTTCTGTGCCAATTCTTCAGATGGTGTATTTTCCAATAACAACCTCCCCACGCGCAGATGTACTGACTGTCTATCTGTTTCGGAGATGAGAGAGTAAACTGCTTGTTGAATGCGATCGTGAGCAAATTTGTATTCTGCAACTAACTGATCTGACAAACCTGCTACATCAAGTTCCGCCAACTGATAGGCATGGCTGAGGGGTATAATTAGACCAGATTGAAGTGCTGACCGTAAATCTGTTGCTGTTTCTTGAAGAGATTTTTCGTAGATAATCGCTAGTGTTTTCAAGTCAAACTGATTCCCTACGCAAGCTGCTAATTTTAAGACTGCCTGAGTTGCTGTCGGGAGTTTTTTTAAATTTTTGCTCGTTAGTTCTAAAACGTTATCTGTAAGCGGTTGCGCTTTGATTTGTTCTAAGTCCCACTGCCACTTCTGAGATTCGTAGTTAAAATATAACCATGCTTCAGAATGCAGGGATTTTAAGAATTCATTGATAAAAAACGGATTACCACCAGTTTTTTGTTGGAGCAATTCGGCAAGTGGCTTAGCATTTTTTGATTCCGCAAAAAGTGTATCAACTAAAAGTTGCGTAATATCGGTTAACGCTAAAGGTGTCAAGAATATTTTATTAATTGTTGTTGCTTTGGCTTTCTCAATATTTTCCCATGTATGAATTAGCGGATGTGCCGAGCTTACTTCATTATCGCGATATGCGCCAATAAAAAATAGATATTTACAATCTGCTACTGTCATCAGCAGTTGAATTAATTCCAGCGATGCTCCATCTGCCCACTGCAAATCGTCTAAGAAAATTACTAACGGATGTTCGGGCTGAGTGAATATATTAATAAATTTTTGAAAAACCAGATTAAAGCGATTCCTCTGTTCTGCTGGTGGCAGATCTGGTAGGGGTGGTTGGGAACCAATAATTAGTTCTAATTCAGGAATAAATTCAACGATTACCCCTCCAGCTTCCCCTAATTCTGCTTGGAGCTTCTCTTGCCACTTGCTAATTTGGGCATCGCTTTCTGTTAGTAACTGCCGTATTAATGAACGAAATGCCTGAATTAAGGATGCGTAGGGAGTATCTCGTTGAAACTGGTCAAATTTACCAGAAATAAAATAACCGCGTTGTTGAGTCAGCGGCTTATATATCTCCTGGATTAATACTGTTTTTCCAATCCCAGAATATCCAGAAACCAGCATCATTTCACTGGCTCCTTGGCTAACTCGCTCAAAAGCAGCTAATAAGGCAGAAATTTCCCGCTCTCGCCCGTACAGTTTTTGGGGAATTTGAAATCGATCGGAAATATTGTGCCGAGCGATTGGGAAAGGGTCAATTTGCTCTTTGCTCTGCCACTGTCTGAGACATTCTTGTAAATCTGCCTTTATTTGATATGCTGACAAGTAGCGTTCCTCAGCATTTTTTGCCATTAATTTCAACATAATGATCGAAATAATAGGTGGAACTTCTGGTTTGACTTCGTGCGGTGGGATAGGTTGTTTAGCAATATGACTATGCACTAATTCCAAAACATCATTCGTGGGGAAAGGTAACTGTCCGGTTAGTAATTCATAAAAAGTTATCCCCAGCGAGTAAAAATCAGTGCGGCAATCGATTGTTCGATTCATGCGACCTGTTTGTTCTGGCGAGATATAAGCTAGCGTTCCTTCTAATACGTTCGGGTTAAGAAAGGTTGGGCTTTCTCGCGACAGTGTTGTAGAAATTCCAAAATCAATTAGCTTCAGCTTACCTGTCTGCTGATTTAAAACAATATTTGATGGGTTAATATCTTTATGAATGATGTGCTGCTGGTGAATCTGACCGAGAATGTCAACAATTTCAATTGCCAGATAGAGAAATTCAGCAATTGTAAATTGTTTTTTAGCGATTATATAATTGAGGGATTCGCCACCAAAATCTTCTAACGCAATTACCCACTGATTTTCTATGTTTTGGAAGCTGTAAACATCTATTACGCCTGATAAATTAATGTTTTGGGTTATTTCATACTCTCGCTTAAACCAGGCAATTTTTTCAGGTGAAGGATAGGATTCTTTGAGCATTTTGAGGATAACAGGCAGATTGTCTGTTTGCCGATATCCGCGATAGACTAAGGAGTTACTGCTCTCATGCAGTTTTTCAGTAATTTGGTAATTTTGCATACTTATGTTGTGAGGATAAAAAACCGCAACAAGTGCGGTTTGAGATGAAAAAATATCAATCTACTTTCCCAAGTGTAGAAAATTATTAGTGGTTTGACTTCAAATCCACATTCTAGTCAGAGTCAGGTTCGGGGTCGGGCGGTGGAGAAGGAGGAAAAGGGTCTGGATCTGGCAAGGGGTCGGGGCCGGGATCGATAAAAGTAATAGCAAACGGAACTCGTGCCTCTGCAAAGAGTGCGGCAATTTTAGCGTTTTCACCACTCATCATTGCAGTCTGTTCTGCTTCCGTTAAACCCACTTCGTCCATTAACGAACTGGGGTTGTTGAGGAAAGCACTTTGTTTCTTCGTGTCAAGTGCTAAATCTGTTAATAAATCCAATAGGTTACTCATGGGATATTCTCCTAAATCTCTAAGGTAGCGAACAGTGAAAAACTCAACTAATCGTCATTAATTTTTTCAGTTGATTTTCTAGCAATTAAGGGTTTCATTGAATTGGGTTCAGAAAATTTTAACACTATTCCATCATCGTGCAACTTTTTAAATATCTTTGCTCTGTCTTCATGTGAAAACACTGGAGTTTGATAAAGCCTTTCTGTAACGTAGTAAGGATTGATGAGGAATGCAAGCTCTAGATAAGCCGTTTCTGTACCAATATTACTTTTGTTTCCCAGGAGATGGCTTACTTCACAAAGAAAGAAAAGAATATAACTCCACATCTCGGTCACTTCAAAGTTTTTCCATAGCCATAATTGAGGCTCTTTTTCAACACCTGATGTAGGGTTCTTTATCACCTCTTCCAAAATAAGCTTCTTTAATTTATGTCCCTCCTCAGCATGACTATTTATCCATTTCAACTGCTCGATACTAACTGACGGTTTTGGAACATTTATTTGATGTCGCAATAGCTTTTTACATTTTTGGCAAAACTCCACTTCTGTATCTGCAAAAAACTGCTCTAATTTTCTTTGAATAATTTTAATGTCATTGGGTTTTAATGACCCCCTTTCTTCCTTCTTTTGGTTAGCTTCAATTATGGTGAGAATTAGCTTAGCCATCAAGTCACCTGGACTAAGTATCAAAGCTTGTTGGAGAAAAGCGATCGCCCTAACGTAGTGTCTTTTTTTATCCTCTGGGGTTGATTGTTTCTTGGTCAAATAAAAAGACAGGAAAGCGTGTTCGTAAAGATTTACTCTGCCACTTTTTAAGAAGGGAACGGGAGAAGAAGACTGTTGCATAATCTCCATATTCGGAGCTATTACAGCTTCAACTTCTACATCCCAAAATGAATTTTCGTAGTCTTGAGTCAATCTGTAAACTGTCGATCGCATACCCCATGCCCAAGCGTATGTAGGCATGAGTTCAATCGCTCTGTTAAGGCATTCCAAAGCGTCTTCTGCGTGTTGTTCGATCTTTTCTTTTCCGCAAGAATTCTCTGGATTAGGTTGCTGAGATATCGGCTCCTTCAGGAATTGGCTGATACCCTTAGTTATATACAGGCGATGGGTTGCTCCCAAGTGAGCTAAGGCCCACGCATAGTTGCTATTTTCTGGTTGTTTATTATCAAGCGCTTTTTGGAAATGCTCTATAGCTGATTTAATATATTCTGGCCTTTTGTTATTTTCCGTAATTGCTCGAAGACGATAGGTTTCGCCTAGCTGTGCATGAGCCCAGAAATACCTATCGTTTTTGTCAATCGCTTTCTTTAAATAATGTTCTGCTTTCCCATAATCCATCAAATGGTAATAGGTTGCTCCTAAGTGAGCATTAACCCAAGCATTGTCAGGATACATTTGGAGTTGTTCAAAGATCTCGATCGCCTGTTCGTAAGCCCCTGACAAGCGAAGAGTTTCTGCTTGTTGAGCCATCATCATATCGCTGATATCCATCTGCATAAAATTATCCTGAAAAGACACTTGATGTTTAATTACTTGAAATTTGTTTTCTCAAACACTTAACTAGCGAGTAATGCCTGAGTTCTCGGGTCGTCCCGCCAATCCAACCAAGCGGGATCGTGACCGACTAACTCAATGGCTTCATCATTGATCGGAATAGCTTCTCGCAGATATTGCCATGCTTGTTCGCAGTTACCTGTCAAAATTGCTAAACCGCTGAGTCGGTAGAGAATATCTCCCCGATCCCCTGTTTCCCATTGAGCAAGTAATGCTGTCCGCGATCGCTCGATTTCGCTTGCTGCTTTGTCCACTCCCTGCCAACGCGCTTTAGATACTGCGATACAGTACAAAGCTGTCGTGTCATCAGCAATTTGTTGCAACCTCTGTTCGCAACAGGCGATCGCCTCAGAATATTGGCCATCATAGCAAAGGATCAACCCTTTCTCAATTTGCCAATTTTTTCCCGCAAATATGGTTTCGTCAAGGGCGATCGCTCGATCGAAGTCAATCAAGGCTTTCTTGTAGCACTTCATCAACTCATAGAGGCGACTGCGATAAGCGATCGCCCAAACGTAATCCGGCTGACGCTCAATTGCTCGATCCAAGTCAGCCAGAGCCTTTGGGTAATATGCTTCTCCCAGAAAGCGGTAACTTACGCCTCGGTGCGCGATCGCCCAAGTATAATCAGGCTGCAACTCGATTGCTCGGTGAAAATCTGCAAAAGCCTCCTGATAGCGTTTCATCAGATAATAAGTTTCGCCCCGGTGTGCGATCGCCCAAGCATTGTTAGGCTCCAAGTCGAGCGATCGGTTGAAATCATCTAACGCAGCTTCAAAATTTCCCGTCAGCCGATGGTTTTCACCATGATGAGCCAGAGCCTTAGCATCGTCAGGGTTTTGTTCTATATAAAGCGACATTACCACATTTTTTCTCCTCTAACACATACATTTTTTATCTACTGAAAAAAATGTAGTTTTTACTACATTCTCTTGGTAAAGTACCTTAAGTTTCTTTAACAAAAGACATACCCAACCGTGCCATCATTTCACTGTCTACAGGTGCAGACGCTTGAGGCAGAACATAAAGTGTCGAAACTAGAGTAACACGAGTTTCAGCCAGTTTGGACAGAGGAATATGCTGGATAACTGGCTCGCAAACCGGGTAATAAACCGCTGCTTCGTAAACAATTACTTCGTGGTCAGAACCATAGTATGTTTCTAACACTTCAGCTAACACCGTTAGACCGCGCAATTGAATCCCTTCTTGATAAAAACCCAGATTGCCGATCGTCGCAATCTGCCACAAAATTAAAGCACTGGTCGGGTCAAATTTCCGTCGCCGAATCAGAAAATCTGTCGCTTCAAAACTTTGACATCCATTGCGTCCTGGGTCAAGACCCAAGTCAGCAAATAAGCAATCTTCCGCTGAAATTCCTGGTAACATTTGCGCCCTAAAACCTTGACGACGCGCCTGTTTAATCGCTTCATGGGTAGGGTAAGCAAAGACACCGGGATGACCGTAAAAAACAGCACAAACATTCAACCCCTGACGAACTTCAGCCAAAATGCGATCGACCATTTCTCGATAAGTTTCTCTACGCCGCTGATTGTTAGTATTGTAAGGTAAGGCTTCTGCGGTGGGATTGAGTGTCTGTAGCCATTTAGCAGTAACTGGGTCAGCTACGGCGAACAGAACTTTGTCAGCTTGCTCGATCGACGCCTTCGCTGCTAAGGTCAGATGACCAACTAATTGAATTCCCGTCCCGACAACAGTTAAAGATCCCGTTTTCAAATGTAACTTCCTCCAAGCGATCGCAAAATGTGTTTCAGTTATGGTAGTAACGCAAATTGCTAGTTATATAATTAAAGCTGCTAAGAGGTAAGTTGTTATGCTCTTTTAGCTGTTATTGCAGCTCGGATAAAAGCAAAGCAAGCAAAACAACGTAGCATGATACAAATGACAACTTAGTGTTGTTCGGTCTTCCTGAAAAATCTGATCGACTGCTACTTCAAACGATCGCCAAAATCCTACCTAAATAACTCGCAACTTACCGTCGCCAGATTGGCTTGTAAATTTACCAACCCCATACTTTCCAACTTAAATGCCTCCACTACATCCAATTCTACAGGTGTGCAGCTTTTTACCACTCGCAGGAATGATGCCAGGAACTCTGGCTGCTGTTCTAGCTTCCACAGTTGTCGTTGTAGGCGATCGTCATAAATTCCGGCAGAGATGGGAGAGTTTTGCAATACTTGCTCTGGAGTGACATCCCCACGCCCGATACGATCAAGACCTACCCGTACTAAATAGGTATTCCTGTTTACAAAACCCGTCAGTTGCTGGGAATCTTCCGCTGACCAATCCAGTCCTTACCGTTTCGCCCAATCCTACACTTGCTCGCTATTAAAGGGCGGTAATTCCAGATTAAACGGCGATTTATTTGTCCTCAGCGAGATATACAGCTTAGTGGAGTGTACCACGACTAACCGGAGTTTTCGCCCAATTCCCCGATTTTTGGCTTCAGGAGTGCCAAGTTCGCAAAAGTCCGCAAAAGTCGATCGTCAAATTGGGATAGGCAAAACCAGCGATCGCGATCGCCTCAAGCTAACACTAAAAGTTTGGTTGTTGAGAGTAGCAAATACTGGTGGAATTACATCTTGCAGCTAACCGGGCTGCCAAATAGGTACTCCCCATATTCTGCTATTTGATTGCCCAGTTGCCAACCCAAACCGACATTAGCGCAGAACTACCGCAAGAATCTATCCAAATCTTGAAAATTTTCTCTATTTTCTAACTAAAAATGTATAAAAATTTTTGCATCATTACTTAAAAAAGATGAGGTAAGGTGAGCTAAAAATCGATCAGTCTTCATCTGCTGATATCAGCGGTGAAAAATTCCCAACTCGGAGAAGTTCACTCTAAAGTTGCGAAACTGCGATCGGTCTAACTGACCTATTCCTCTCAAAAACAGCCCTCGGTTTCAAAGCAATTCTCAGCAACAGCCACAGCGATCGCCATTCTCCGGGAGTTTCCTGCCGCTGCCACTGGCCGGGGCGACAGTACAGCATTTCGATCAAACAGCGGTGCTGGCTAATATTCAGGCGATCGAACGCAATTCGCACAGTGGGGAATTCCACAAAACTGCACTCTTTTCCATCCCGAAAACTCGACTCCAACTGAGATTTCTCGCCCACCAACTCAATCTTAGCCACAGGAATAAAACAGTTGTCTTCCATAATTTTCAGAGTCGCCGAATCGCAATCAATCAAACCTTTGACCAAACGACGCTCAGTGCTCAACTCAACAACAGATGGTGCTAGCGATCTCCTTGCCTTGACTGTCGCACTGCGAGGGAGCGCTTTTATTTTACCCTGCGATAAGCTTGTCTCAAAGGCATATTTTGGCAAAATCTCTGCTGCTGTCAAACTTTCTTTACTGCCTTTATTTTTCACCGCAAAACTTGGCCACTGCGTCATAGCAACTTCAGCGCCACTTTCCGAAATTACCGTTGTTATACCCCAAAAACTTTGACCGCCAATATTCAATTGTACAACCCTGCGTAAATTGAACCATTCGTAAATGTCCGGCTTAGGAATATCCACCAAAATCAGCAATGCAATCCCCATCATCAGCAGGTTGTACGCGCTCCAAATCCATCCCAAACTCATTTCTTTTGACAAATGTGCACTTTCTGATATTGACTGTACAGTGTCCCAATTTTTAACTAAATTAATATTTAAATTGTGCCACAAACTGAATGCTGTAGCTGCGAACAAGACAATCAAAGGCCATCCCAAATTCCAGTTAAAATGAAAGCGATCGCTCGCCATTCCTTTTGGAGTCACCTGAAACCCTTTCCCAAAGGGATTCAGCATGGAACTCACCACGGTCACTGCTAAAGGAATACACTGAACGAACGAATAAATATCCGAAAGCAAAGCCGATCCCGATCTGCGGTTCAGCCAAGAAAACACAGTAAGTTGCACCAAATAGTAAGGCAGGAAAAAGTACAGCAATTCCCGCGCACTTGCCCGCAAAGGAATTATGTCGAAAAACGAATAACCTAAAGGTATCAACAGATATAAAACCTTGGTTAAACTGGTAAACCAGTGCAGCAATCCTTCCAAATGAGACAGTCTTTGTACGAATGTGAGACCGCGAATTGTTAAAGGATTGGAATCAATAAAAAATGCCTGAAGCGTGCCTCGCGCCCAGCGTAGCCTTTGATTTAGATGAGCCTCTATATTTTCAGCCGCCAAACCAGCACTCAATTTTTCATCTAAATAAACTAAGCGATATCCGGTTGCTGATAGCCGAATTCCGGTAAAATAATCTTCGCAGATTGAATCTGTGACCAAGCCTCCCGCTGCTTCTAAAGCACTCCGCCTCATTACAAAAGATGTACCGCAACAAACTACGCTGTCGGCGCTGTCTTTGATGATTTCAATTTGCCTGTAAAATATTTCTTCTTCCGGCGCGAGTACATTTTCTAAACCTAAATTACGGGAGATGGGGTCGTGGTTGTAAAAGCTTTGCGGTGTTTGAACGAGGGCGATTTCGGGATTTTGAAAAAATCCAACTGTGCGAGTTAAAAAGTTTTTAGTGGGAATAAAATCTGCATCGAAAACTACAATTAGTTCTCCATTAGTTAGGGCTGTGGCATGGTTAATGTTTCCAGCTTTGGCGTGAATATTATCGGGTCTGGTTATATACTCGCATCCCAGTTCTTTTGCCAGCAACTTGATTTCATCCCGCTTGGTATCGTCAAGCAAATATACTTTTTTGTGGGCATAATCTAAAGCTTGGCAGCCGATTACAGTGCGCCGTAAAATAAAAGCCGGTTCGTTGTAAGTTGGGATAAAAATATCTACGGTCGGGGTGAAGTTTCCAGCTTCAACTGCAACTGCCATGCGATCGGCTTCTCGACGCCGGTCTTTCATTCTCAGCATTAAATACAGTTGAATACTGGTGTTGAAAACGAGTAGCATTTCTAGGAAAAACAGCCCCAAACTAAAGATACCGTTGAGGGGATCGGTTAAATTTAGAGTAGCGAGCGATCGCCATAAAACGTAGCGAATGGTTAAAGCCAGAACTATTGCAACTACTACAGCGCGCGACCATTTCTGCGGTTGAGGCGAAATTTTAATTGCAGCTAAAGCAACGGAGACAAGCGCGATAGTCGGCACTAACAAATACATCTTGCTCGTAGCAGGCACTTGCAGCCACACAGGCGGGTTTTGCTGCCAAGTGTTGATTGTGGCAAAAATACCGCTGACTGTACCTTCACGGGCAAACCAGGCTCCGGCGATCGCACCTGCGAAAGCAACCGCCCCCAACACGACTAGCGTTGCCGCCGGCATCCGCGAAATCCGCCAAAAGCGGCGTTTCAAGTCTTGAAGATCAAATCTTGAAGTTGTCATAAAATAATTTTAAAGTCCCGATCGTGCCTGCAACAGTCAGATTTTCCTGCTGTCCACTTTTTAATTCAGTTGAAAATTCCCACACACCCCAATTATTATATTTACATTTTTTAACATTCTGACCATTGTATGATAATTCATCTTGCTTGCTGTTGCCAAACTGCTTAGCGAGTCCAAACTTGGCAAAATATAGCACAAGGAAGAAAGAAAAAGACTTTAGTTACCTAGGAGAGAAGTCAATCGATTTTAGATTGTAGATTTTAGACTTCGGCGTGAGCGCTCAGTCGAACGATGTTAGATTGAAGCATTGACCCCACGGATAAATTCGGGGGCTTGTATCCTGGATGCTTTCGGTCAGAAGCAATCTTCGGCAAGGATTTCAGCAATTAATAACCTCCTAACTTACATCTTGTAGCAATGTCAGCAACAGGTTTTCGGGCCTGTTCCACAATAAAAAATATTTCTTGTGGGCCGTTTCTGCGACGGCGCCCATAAAAAGCTTATTGAAAATCCTGCCACATCTGGGTCCTAACTGTCGGGCGCGCTTGCTAGAGTTCAAAAAAAATTATCTTGTCTACAAATCAAATAAGATTGCTATATCAAACTATAGCAATCCATAGGATTTAACAATTAGACGAATTCGACATCTAACTAAAGGTAGATTAATTTTATATTAATTTAAAAAATTACCGCTATCGCAGCACAAAAACCCAGCCACCACAGAACTAATCAGCAATTTCTAATTGCGAGATTGCATAGCGGGCGACAGCCAAACTAACTCTGGCTTGTTCTATTTCCGACAATTGGGCCCAAGGTCTTTTAGTTGCCATGACCAATTCCCCCCCTTCCGAATCAACATCTCGCATGGCATAAGCCAAAGGACGTGCCAACACCTGCAAATCTTCCTCAGCCCACTGAGGCAAAATATCTAAGACGCACTCTACCATTTGGTCAGCTAAAGATTGATACTTAACAGTTGCGTTTTGCACGCTTTGAGCGATGCTGGCCAGAAAATCTTGAGGAACGCGAGCAAATTTTTCGTGCAAAGACTTTTGCAGAGCAGTCGTCAGCCAAACTTGTTCTAATTGCGAGAATAAAGCTTGCGACTTCAGGGCAATATCGCTGTCGCTGAAGGAATCAAATAGCGCAAATTCCTGCTCTAGGGCAGCCAAATAAGATTCTGATTCAAGCTGTGCAGGATTCCAGGGATAAGCAACATCAGTCTGAACTATTGTGGCGAGAAGTTCCATCTGGGCCTGAGTTTGTGAGTCGCGAAAATATTCAGAATCAGGAGATTGGGTAGCCATGATGTAATACCTCAGGGGGAAAAGGAAAATATAGAAGGGGGACTGTGCCAAGAGCTAGTTGGGAGCTATCAGTGGTAAGTAACTCTTTTAAATTCAGATTGGAGACTCAACGCCCAGAACTTTGCTGTGCCACTCGCCGCTTGCCTTCATTAGCTACACGCGCACCTTAATTCGTTCCGCAATCAGTCTCACTGTACCCCGAAGTTTTAGGAACCTCAATAGTGAACTCAAAAATCTGACCTTGAGAACTGCCAAATTTTAGCTGAGTCCCGCTGCGTAGCAGCAATTCTTGGTGGTGAACTCTCTGCCATCCCTCAGATCCCAAAACTAGAGTCCCGTAACGAGAAAAATCGCGCAGGAAGTAGCTAGGTTCTTCCCGGCTATCTCCGATCGTGTTTCGGCAGAAAATCTCGGCGTGTTTTTGAGAAACCCACTGTTCTCGAATCACTACGTCGTTTTCTTCCCAGCGTCCCACTCGAACCATACCTGCGCGAATCGGCCAAACCTGATTGGTCGATTCGGTGGATTTGGCATTTGGTCGATCGCGCCCCCGCAAATAAGCACAAGACGGCAACCGTCCCAGCCAAGTAGAAGAATTTAAAGGCAACTCAGTTTTGAGGTCATCTACCGGCTCAGTTAGCTGACCGTCAAACTCAGGGTGCATATACAGCACAGGCAGCGTCCAAGCCGGTTGATTGAACTTGTAAAGCGTCAGTAACTGCTGTCTGGCGACGGCGACAGCCCGATCGATCGACATCCGTCCGGCCAAAGCTTGGGCAAAAGTTTGGATAAAACTCAGGGCCTCGCGATCGGCGATCGAGTCCCGCATCCCCAACACCGCCGGCACCCCGTGATGGATCAGTACCTCAGCCAAACTGCTGCGGGCGATCGCCTGTTGCTGACCGTTAGTTGAGTGCACCATCTCCACGGCCGGCTGAGCTCCCCAGCAGGCATTAAACACCGCCAGAGTCACGCGGCACCGAACTAATACCTGAGCCAGTTCAGTACCGTTAATCGCCGTTTCCGGCCCCAAAAACAGCAAACCGCCGTCGGGGCCCGGTATCCCGTGACCTGCGTAAAACAGAATGTTGTAAGCTTGCGTTTCCAGCCGAGAAATGAGTTCCGCCGGAGTAGGTTCGATCAGAGTATCGACGCGAGTCGGAACGCTGATGTCAAAATATTTGCCACTGTGGTCGGTTTGAAAAGCACTTTCCAGAACGCCAGCTAGGGCGAGTGCTTCTTCTCCCAACTGCAAATGACCGTTATTGCTGTTGGAAAATTGAGAATTAGCACCGCCGCCTGGTTCTGCTTGTCCCAAAACTAGCAAAATATTGAGCGACTCCGCAGGCTGCAGGGGTGGCAAAGGTTCAACATTGCTGGTAGTGCGGCTAAAAAGCAGTTGCTGCGACAGAGAAATTGCCGGTTGACCGGCTTGAGGCTGCATAATTTCCCAAGGTAAAGCAATTAAATACGGTTCGCGCAAATCTATGCGTACTCGCAGGGGTAGATTTTGCCCGATCGCGATACCTTTACTTTCCTGGAGACTACCCTGAATCGGGCCTTCAAACAGCCACTGCCAAAGATTAATCCCCAAATGCTGCATCAGGCGGCTGCTGTAGCTTGCCGGTGGCCGAGGCGGATGCTGATCCCCCTTGTCGCCCCACCCCCGTTGACCGAGGTGGAGCGGCACAGAGGGCGTCGCTGCAGCGAGGTCTAGCGACTGAGGACTTCGTTGTTCAGTTTCTGCCAGTATATTCTGGTTGTTTTCCGGCGAGACGAAACTGCCATCAGGATTTAGGGGCAATTCGTGAATTGTCCCGGAGGGCGAAAACATTTCCTGCCAAGCTTTCCAAGATTGGGAGAGGGTATCGGGCCACATACAGTCGTGGTGAACGTACCCGCTGGGATAGGGAGCTTGTAGAACCCAAGTGGCAAAATGGTTTGCCCCAGCGGTTCTCAGGCGAGCGATCGCTATACTGAGGCAAGGACTTTCAGGGCGCGCCATTCACAACTATCGACTCTGGATATAGGGTTGGATTGAGTTTATCTATTCGTAGTTTATCGGGTTTGGGGTGCGATCGACTGCGTGAGATTGCTTTGGCAGTTTTTACTTTTACTTAGTGTCCAAAAATTTATCTATGCTCGGTAAATCTACCCAAGTTCCCGTAGCATTCGACTCCTGGGTCAAATCCATCAACAACTGCGAGTAAACCCCTTCTCTGAGGGACGGTATCAAAGATTTACCCGCATCTATTGCTTCTACCCACCTATCTATTACTCGAATAAACGGTGCAATTCTCCCGTCTGGATATACTTGAGGAAACTCCAATCTTTGAGGAATTTTGATTTCAGCTAAAGGTTCTCCACCTTGGGAACCCCACAAGCGAAATCCGTGGACGTAATCTTGCTGGTTGTCGCTTCCTAACACCAACGTACCCTTACTCCCGTATATTTCCACCCAGTGTCCCCGCCCTTGATAAGTAACAGAACTCAAACAAACTTGACAAGGAGTTCCCCCGGCTAATTCCAACATCAACGTGCACGAATCATCGGCATCAACTAATTTTAAACTTCCCCAATCATTCGGATCTGGCCGCCGCGAAATTCCTGTAATCAAATGCCCAGAAAGCCTCTGCGGCGGGCCGAACAGCCAGCTAATATAATCAAAAACGTGAGAACCTGTCGCGCCCAAAACTCCGCCGCCTCGCTCTTTTTGCGCGTACCAATTCCAGGGGCGACTCGCATCAGCGCGGCTCGACACCAGCCAATCTATCTTAATTAAACGCTTTTCTCCCACATATTCTGCTGCCAATAATTCTGCTAGCATTTGCCATGCGGGGATGAACCGAAACTCAAAGTCCATTGTGGCAATTGCTCTCGAACCACCCTTGTTAAAATCGGTTTGAGATTCGTTGTTTGCCAATCGGTAAAGTTCCCTGGCTTCATTTGCTGTAAGGGCTGTGGGTTTTTCTAATAATAAATGCTTGCCTGCTTCCAATACGGTTTTTGCCATTTCATAATGCAAAAATGGCGGTGTGGAAATGCTGACGCCTGCTACTTCTGGGATGGCTACTATATCAGCGATCGAGTCGCAAACGTAGGGGATATTGTGGGTAGAGGCGATCGCCTTTGCTTTGTCTAAATTCCGGTGATAAACAGCCACAACCTCTGTCCGGTGATGGGCCTGGAATCCGGGAAGGTGTACTTTTTGACCGAAACCTGTACCGACTACTGCAACGCCAATTTTTGACATAATTTAATAATTGGGAATTGGGGATTTGGAACTGGGAATTGGGAATTGGGAATTGGGAATTGGGGATTGGGATTTGGGAACAACTAACAAATAACTAACGACTGTAAATCTGCCTGACGGTCGATAATTAATCCGTGTATCCGTGTCCTAATCTGTGTCGTGCTTGGCTTCTTCCCTCATCCTTCTTCCTTCTTCCTTCTTCCTTCTTCCTTCTCCACCCATTCAATTACTTGTTTGCCCAAACTAACGCCGTCAAACAAGTCAATTTCTCTGATCCCTGTAGGGCTGGTGACATTAACTTCTGTGAGATAGCCGCCAATAATATCAATGCCGACAAAGTACAGTCCGTCCCGTTGCAGCACTGGTTCTAACTGAGTACAAATTTGCAGTTCGCGATCGGTAATTTCTGTTTTTGCGACTCGACCGCCGACGGCCATGTTGCCGCGAAATTCATTGCCGGTGGGAATGCGGTTGATAGCACCGATGGGCTTGCCGTTCAACAATATAATCCGTTTATCTCCCTCTTTTGCTTCCGGCAGATAGGTCTGAACCATCACTGGAATTTGCCCTTGTTGAGTGCTAATTTCCACCAGGGAGTTAAGATTGCGGTCGCCCGCCTCCAAGAACAAAATCCCCTCGCCAGCTTTGCCACCCAAGGGTTTAAGAACTGCTGCTCCTTTTTTCTCAACAAATTGCCGAATTACCTGCTTGTTTTGAGAAACAATTGTCTCTGGGATCGCTCCCTCAAATTGCAAAGCATACATCTTTTCATTCGCCGCCCGCAATCCTTTGGGACTGTTAACTACCAAAGTTTTAGCCGGATCGATGCCATCTAAAAGGTAAGTAGCGTAGAGGTAAGGAATGTTGACTGGGGGGTCTGTCCGCATAAATACTGCGTCCATTGCTTCTAGAGGCTGCAAAGTAGGCTGTTCTACCTGGTACCAAGCCTCAGCAGCCTCCCAGCGTCCATCTACCACTTTTACTGGGGTGAGGGCTACCCGACTCAGCATTGCCCAGGTTTTGCCGCCGATGACGCTTAGTTCGTTGGCTTGAGTCGCCCAGACTTCGTGACCCAACTCTTGAGCGGCTTCCATCAGCGCTACGCTGGTATCGTGTCCTGGAATTAGTCGCGCGAGGGGATCGATGATGAATGCAAATTTCATTGTCAATTAAAATTAAGAATTGGTCGCAGGAAAATTAGGGCTAACTGAAAATTCGACAGGGAATGCCTCATTTTGCTGCTAGCAGCGGGTCTAGCTGGCCTAGAGCATCGAGTTTGTGAATTTCGTCGCAGCCACCTATGTGTTGGTCGTTAATGAATATTTGTGGCAGGGTGCGGCCTCCGTTGGCTCGATCGCTCATTTGAGCCCGTGCTGCTTCATCTCCGTCGATCGCGTACTCTGTAAAATCAATCCCTTTTCGCTTTAGCAGTGCTTTGGCACGAACGCAAAACGGGCAGGTTCTCCAAGTGTAAATTTCTACTTTAGGGGTCATGGACGCTCAAGCAATAACAATATTTTTTAATTGTAATCTTAACCCTAGTGCGGACTGTTTTTAGTTCCTAGGCTGAAACCGTCGATTTTTCGTTGGTAGCAAACTTGCCTTGGAGCCTTGAAAGCCTTATTATACGGTTGACTCTCAAAAACTATCGGAATGATTGATCTTAACCAATCTTAATTTTTATTTTTATTTTTATTTTTTAATTTTTATTATATACAGCAACCTTATCTTTGTTGGCACCGGAAGTTATTCATTGCTGAAACCCTTGCCGGGAAGTGAAATTGCCTTTTTGCTTCTTCTTTTTACCCTGACTGAAGTCGCTATAGTTATTCTTCCTTCAACATCCGGCTCTATTTGCAGCGCACAAGCTAGGTGTGAAGTTATTTTTTATACAATTTTTTATTGTTTTATATATTAAGTAAACAAATACCCATGCTTAAATAAACGGAGACATTGGGAAGGCAAACAGGTTGGTCCTCAGCCTGCCTAGCGCTGCGGACCAACCTGCTTGTTTCGCTTTCTGCACGAACAGATCATTCCTGCACCTGTCAGTAGGACTGCGATCGCAGTACCCGGTTCAGGAATAGAAGTTGAGTTTCTCGAAGGTGTGGTGTATATTTGGGACAAACTCGGCTGAGTCGCCATTTGTGGCTCGGATGCCGTTGGTGTCGATGCCGGCGTGGGGGCACAGGCACTAGAATAATTTCCCGGACCGCAGACATCTACTGCTGCTGCCGGAGGGGCGGCAGCTAGATAGTAAAACGCTGTTGCCATTGTGGCAGAGAGTCCAATTGCTAGTTTTGCCAGTGGCGTACACATAACTATTTAGTTAAACAGTGGTAAAATCGAAAAATAGAAATAGTCCTAGAGATTAGCGCTGTACGACGGGCAAGGATGTTAGATTTCTTACAATCAATGGATGTATTCTCTGGCGAACGTCTGTAAAAGAACATCTGTAAAAGATAGTATAGCGCTTGAGGTGAGTACCCAAACACTTGAATAATAATATTATTCTCTTTCACCTTCTCTTTCACCTTGACGTTGCGTCTTGACATCGCGTACCGTGGTTTGGCCAGGTGGTGGGGCGAGAGTGAAGCAACATCTTTTTGCAACCTCTTTTTGTAGCCTCTGAACCCATAGCCTTTACAGCCATTAACAAAGAGTCTTTTTACCTTGACCGCGACCTCCGGAAATTAATAATTTAACCGATCGCAAAATAGAGATGCTGTATTGTACTTTGCAAAGCACAATCTGACTACTCTTTTATGATCTCATAGTTCGACTAGATCTGTCCTCAGTATATGTACGTATATTCCCCCATGTCAACTATTCAAAAGGAATATTTAAGTATTTACCGAGGGTAGAGGGCGTATTGAATGAGCTGAGCTAGTCTGTCGCGGAGAGTTTCCATCCCCAGACCTTTGGCAGCAGAAATAAATACTGCTTGAGGAAATTCTTCTCGGGCGAGGGCGAGAGTATCTCCATCTACGGCATCGATTTTGTTGAAAACTACAAGGGCTGGGCCGGGAGTTACGGGCATATCTGTCAAAATATTCATGACCGATCGAATTTGGCTCTGCCACGCGGGATGGGAGAGATCGACGAGATGCAGCAAAGCATCGGCGTCAGTGACTTCTTCAAGGGTAGCCCGGAAAGCGTCGATCAAAGCAGGGGGAAGTTCGCGAATAAAGCCCACTGTATCTGTGAGGACGATCGACAGGGGTTCCCTGGTGACAGTGCCGGGAATGGTCAACCGTCGAGTTGTGGGGTCGAGGGTGGCAAATAACTGGTCGGCGGCGTAGACTTCGGAATTTGTGAGCAAATTAAGCAGAGTCGATTTACCTGCGTTGGTGTAGCCGACGATCGCCACTGAGGGTACATCGTGATGATGGCGGTTCTGTCGCAGGCGGAAGCGGTGCGCCAGCAGTTGATTTACTTCTTGCTGCAATCGAGAAATGCGTTTGGCGATCGTCCGCCGTTCGGTTTCTAGCTTGGTTTCCCCTGGGCCTCTGGTACCGATGCCGCCACCCTGTCTCGACATTGCCTGACCGCGACCTCTGAGCCGGGGCAGGGCGTACTCTAGCTGAGCGAGTTCCACTTGCAATTTACCCTCGCTCGATCGAGCTCTTTGGGCAAAGATGTCGAGAATTACTTCTGTTCGATCGACGACCCGGATACCTATCTGAGTTTCCAAGTTCCGTATTTGTGCGGGGGCTAGGTCGCGATCGAATACCACGAGGTTAGCGCTAATCGTCTGAGCGGTGAGGGAAATTTCCTGAACTTTGCCTTCGCCGACGACTGTTTGCGGATGGGGGCGCGATCGTTTTTGGCGCACTGTTTGCAGCACCTGACCCCCAGCGCTTTCAACCAGCCGCGTGATTTCTGCGAGTCCGTCCTCAAACTCCAACTGAGTCATGTGCTGAGTCATTACACCTACCAACAGCACTTTGTCTTGGTCTGCATCGACCTGCTTAGCGACAAACTCTGCTTGAAACTCTGCTTCGAGTCCTTCCACCAAATCCAGAAAGTCTTGGTCGGCGAGTTCGTCCAAATTCAGGGGTTCTGATATTTTCCAGGGAAAGTGTGGAGTTTGAATTAGTGACTTTGGAATAGAAGGCTCTTCTATTTCATCAGTTGCATCTGGTTCTAACTGAGCGCTCAAAACAGAGAACTCAAAATTTGGCTGATCTCCCTGGGGTATCAGGTGAGCGAGATAAGTTTCTTGGATGTAACCAGTCGCACCGCCGCCGCGACGCTGAAATCCTCCGCCGCTCAGTGTCAGCCAAACCAGGGCATCCAGGCGCTGAATTGCCATTGCTGTGAGGGCTGCTTCGCTTGGGGTTTCTGGCTTCAGGTGGGTGGCGATGCAGCGAATGCCGCTGAGGCGACCTCCCCCGTAGCGGGGCAATTCTAGGGGCGCAATCTGCGTTTGCCGGGGTGAACCCACGCCGACGCGAATGACTTGTCCGCGGCGGTTGATGTAGGTGCAGATTGGTTTGTCTATTTCCGTGCTGATGGCGGCGACGCGCTGGGCGAATTCTGCAGTGGTGATGCGATCGCCCGGTAGTCGCTGGTGGTACAGCTTTTCGAGTTGCTTGAGCTGGCTGGACTTTAAACCTTGAAGATTGCCGTAGATGGTTTCGATAACTGTTTCTCCCGATCGCTCTGTTTATCTCCTATTTTAATTAACTCGCGCGCGATGTGTTCGGCTTTTGAGTTGAAATTTACTAAATTTTCTTGCGTCTAGGATCTCGCTGATTCAGTATTGTCGAGTCACCAGCGCCGTTGTTTGTCGCTACGGGGCGATGGAGCCTTTCACAGCGGCCATATCAACTTGCAGTTGTATTTAGTATCTACAGATACAGGCGATCGCTGAAAAATCTCGCGCAACAAAACTTAACACTTTATTTTTTGTTTCAAAATCCTCCTTTAGGCTTGTGTGTATCTTGAGCCTAGAGACAGATAGCAAAGCAGAAATTAGGCCGCTACCATGAGAAGCGAACATTGTTAAGGAATGTAAAAACATGGAAACTCGTCCTACTAACCTGCCTCCTACGGCTAATGCTTACAACGGAAAAGATCGGAATGCCTTTCTGTTTGGCTTCAACCCACAAGCAGAACTTTGGAACGGTCGCTTAGCGATGATCGGTTTCTTAGCTTATTTGCTTTGGGATGCCGCTGGATATAGCGTTCTCCGTGACATACTTCACTTTCTGCCTACCTACATTGCTCAGTAATGAGTAGCGGTATTTCCTGTCTGGCAGCGTGAGTAAATGCCACCACTGCCAGACAGGCTAAAAGTTACAAATGGCAGCGAGTATGGTTTTGTCCCTTTGTATCTTTCGTTACTTTTGAATGGCATTAAGAGACTTCTTGCTGTAATTCGATGATTAGGGGTGGGGGCGGTGTCCCTGGCGCGGTGAAGATTGACAGCAACAGATATTTATTGCGTAAAGGCGATCGCCCCTGCTGTATTTTTGGCAAGAAATCTCATCGAGCATTTCTGATAATTTATGAAAAATAGGAGCATCAACGATGATTAACTCAAATTTACTTGCAGTAGTAGAATCGACTCTGGCTGACACAGCATCAGGCAATTGGCAAAAACCAATAGTGATGTTTGTTTGCAATATCTTAGCACTGCTAGTTCTCAGCCGCCGAATTTGGTATCCCCACGTCGGGCCGAAAATGCCTTTACCCTTCCCCTCTTTGTTCAACAATGTAAGCGTACCAGCATTTCTGGCTTGCATGAGCGCAGGTCATTTGCTGGGAGTATTCACGATTTTGACCCTCCACATCGACAAGTATTTTTAGGATAAATAGCATCGTTTTTGTGGCAATTTAGTGCTACAAATTGTATTAAGTAGGTTCAAAAGCGCCCAAAAAATGAATGGCAGGGGTAAGTGAAAAGCACTCACCCCTAATTTTATTTTTATGTATGGAGTCGCGCAGAAGTCGGTTTTTTTACCATCCACATTAGATCGGCTTACTATGCTTAAACCCTTCAAATTCGACTGCAAAGCCTTCACCTTGAGGAGCCGCACACATTAACCCAACTTGAACGATTGGTGACTCAGTTAGATATGCCAATCGCATCATTGAATAGTCTGACCCATTCAACGAGTATTGCACTTCCACCGTTTCAGATCGGCGCTTTACCCGCAGCCACAGGGAAACAGGTGGCACTTCAAGTGGAATAACAGACCAATCGGAATAGTGTCGTGTCACAACCGCACTCACGTTTTGCACTCCCTCAACAAACTCAATGCCGCACTTGAGCCAGATATTTTCGCTTTCTCGAATCATCAATCCTGCTTGATCGTAGAGCGATTGATAGCAACCAGTAATTTTGACTTCGGCTGTAAAGTCGCCTGAAACTTGACGGTAGTAAAAGTTGCCGTTATCGCGAATGAATCCGTAATGAGTTTGCCGCCAAAAGTCAGTCTTTGCCCCGGCGGTAATATGGATAACATCGTTATCCTCATGCCATTGTAAAGGTTCGTTGTACCATTGCATTGTTTGCATATCCTGCTAACTTCCTCCAATTCCATGCAGTACCAAATCTGCAAAAAAATGAGATAACATAGCGTATTCTAAGCCCCAACGCCAGTAAAGAAAACCAAAGGGAATCGCTAAGAGGGCATTGAGTGTAATTGTGCGAAGAATGACGATCGGGGTTAATGCCCAGACATTTGCCGCCGCAGGCAAATGACCCACACCAAACAGAATCGCCGCCGCCACGATCGCCAGCCAAAAAATAAATGTAGAGGGTTGCGGTTTGTCTCGCTCAAAAATTTTCCAAAGTAGCCACGCAATCAATGTCATACCGAACAGTCGCAGCAAGAGTTCTTCGGTGATGCCTCCGTAGAAGGAAGCTAATATGCGTTTCCAGAGGTCAATTTCGAGCGTTGTTGGAGTTACCGTGGGCGCCATCCAAGGTTGGAAAGCTAAACTCAATCCTATCAGGACGATTCCACCGATGCAGCCTACAATTAGCGCCGTGTTAAGAGCAGATTGAGATATTGGCCCGAAAGGCTGTCGATATACCAGCGCACGAATGAGGGGGGTATCGAGTCCGATCGACTTACCGAGGCGGAGTCCAATCCAACAAAAGAGAATTAGAAAAATTCCGGTTTGCAGGGCGGAGGCGATCGCCAAAACAGGTAGTGGTGCAGGCAATTGACTTAGTGCGGGATTCAGAGACAGCGCATAAGGGAACACCGCCAAGCTTCCCAAACTACCCAGAAACGCCCAGAACAATGCCAATCGGAAGTAATGATTTTTTGCAGTGTTAGCAGACATAATTTTTGAGAAAAAAAACGAATCAATTACACTAAATCAGTGTTGAATATTTGAAACATTAAAGCTCGATCGCATTTATGCAACTTGTCTCAGGCGGAATATAGCCTCGGCTAAGGTGCTACAAAAGCTGGGAATGACGCAGGAAGGTAGCCAAAAACAGCGTATTTTTCACCGAGGGCAGTTTGAAGAGAGCGAACTTTACGGTTTACTCAAGAAGCACAGATGTTGAGTTTTGTTATAAAACTTTACTTCATTGCCGATATTGCTCCTACACCCGCTAAATTTAGCCGGTAAAAATCAGTTTCTCTTTCCCAGTTTGAAGATAGTGCTTATCTAGAAAATTTTTCTGTGGGCGATGTATTATTTATTTCTTAGCATTTCATATTTACCAAAGTTGCTGTGCCAAGCTTCAAGACGCTTAACTTCTGCTGCTTGATGGAGCAAATAAGTTTCAAGTTCTTGGGTGTTGGCATGATAGTAGGTGAGTGCGGCGTAAACTGCGGCGAGGGTGAGATGTCGGATGCGATCGCAAATCTCTTCAGCAGTCAATCCTCGCTTGTACCAGGTTACGATCTGGCGAACGGTAACGCCTTTACCGACGATGTGAGGACATCCACCATGCTGTCCGGGAGTGCGTGTAATGAGCGTACCAATGTCAATAGATACTGCTGCAGTCATAAACTATCGAAGTTTGAATGGACTGATCTCTATTACAGCATAGCGATCGCAGAATTATATCGCGGTGTGAGCGTGGGGCGATAAATGAGGTAAGCTAGAGACAAAGGTTTCAAACAATTGTAACCAATGCCAGCATCCGTTGCCGATCTGTTTGACAGAATTACTGTGAACCCAAGACAATGTGGCGGTCGTCCCTGCATCCGGGGAATGCGGATTCGAGTCATCGATATCCTAGAGTTGTTAGCTGCGGGTTTGAGTTTTGAACAAATTCTCGAAGAATTGCCAGACTTGGAACTTGACGATCTCAAAGCTGCGCTTCTGTATGCAGTTCGCAAACTCGATCGTCCCGTTTTAGCCGCATGACAATTCTAACGATCGTCTCAAGGAAATTCTGACAGCAAAATTACCCAATGCGATCGAGCTTTTACGTTCTGGGGAAAGTGTTGTTGAGATTACAGGTTAAGTTATAAAAGTGAGGATTTAATGCCATGAGCGAACAAGAACCTGGAATGCACGTAAGTGTATACAAGAAAAAAGCAAACTTCCAAAATGAAGAATGGAAGCTACTGGAAAAACTAGCTAAGGAATGGTATGTCACTAATGCAGGTGAAGTGAATATAGCACAAAGTCACTATAAATATGCTCTAATCAAGGCGACTGTACTTTACAGAGAACTGTTTGGCTTTGAAAGAGAACTGATAGTTGTTTTTAGTGACTATAAAAATTTTCAAGCTAGATCGATTGATGCTATCGATACAATATATGACTTGGTTCTCGCCAAGTATCAATCTTTGAGAATAGAGAGGATATGCAGTGTTTTAATAAGTAAAGATATAGAAATTGAGAAAAAAATAAGAAAAATCATTAAAGAATCCACAGAGTCTCAAGTTATCGTACCAATCTTTTATGATGAATTCTTGACAAATCAAGATTCCCACTTTTTAAGAAATAAGTTCAAATCTAGTTTCTACGATCGAGATCTTTTTGATATTAGTTCACCTCTGAGAAAGGATTTATATTTCTTCGGTAGAACTGACTTAATTAACAAGTTGGGAAATAGACATTTTTCTAATGAAAACTCAGGTGTGTTTGGACTAAGACGGTCAGGCAAAACATCACTCATATATGCTGTTGAACGACAGATGCAACGTGTTGCTTCTCCATCTATTTACATTCCTTGTGATGATACCAGTTTTCAACAGCGCAGATGGAATGAATGCCTCTACTATGTTCTGGAACAGCTTGTTGACAAGTATCAAACTAAAAAAAATAAGCTAAAAGGGATTCTAAGTCCCATAGAATCCTATTCTGAAAAAGATGCACAGGCAACTTTTAAGAAAAACTTGCTAGATATATATAAAAAGCTGGGTGAAAAGCCTATACTCTTGATTTTTGATGAAATCGAAAGGATTACATTCAATACAGCCGTTTTAGAACATTGGAAAAAAGGTCTTGATTTCATATTGTTCTGGCAAAGTCTTAAATCTACGTTTAATGCTTTAAATCTAGTTTTTTCATACATGATAGTTGGCACTAATCCAACTTGTATCGAAGCACCAAAAATACAAGAATACGATAATCCTATTTTTCAATCAGTTTCAGTTGATTATCTAGAACGATTTGATGTTGGCCAAACACGCGACATGGTTGAACAGTTGGGAAATTTTCTAGGTGTGACTTTTGACGACGTTATCTATGGCAAGCTTGTTGAAGATTTTGGTGGGCATCCTTTTCTTATACGCCAAGTTTGTAGCTTAATGTATCAAGCAAACAAAACAGAAATTCCTATCAGAGTTGAGAGACCAATGTACCAAAGGGCTAAAGATGATTTTGCTCAGGATAAAGGTATACAATATATGAGTATGATCCTAGCAGTTCTTACGGAATTCTATAAAGATGAGTACACTATGCTCACATATTTGGCGTTAGGTGATGTTGATTTCTTCAACACTTTGGCAAAAGATTCTCCAGAATATGTAGCTCACTTAGTAGGGTATGGTATTATTTCACGTAATCAGGATGGAACTGGATATGATTTCAGAATGGATGCTATTCAACAACACTTAGAAAGCCGAAATCGCTATAAAAAACTAAGTCTTACGCTGGATGAGAAGCGTCAAGAAATATCCCAAAGAAGAAATGACTTAGAACTTAAGTTGAGAGATATTATTCGTCAAAAAATATTAGGACACTACAACAAGGTAAAAGATGCAAAAACTACAGTTTGGAAATACCTGAAGCAGGACTCAAAAAACAAAAAGATAGATATGGAAAAATTAAAGTATAGCGAATTATTTAATCCTTCAAAAGTTAATATTTTTTTCATATTTTTAAAAGACATTGTGGAACATGAGTGGGATATTTTTGAAGAGATATTTAAGGAAAAGGATGCATTTAAAGATCATATGCAAGCAGTCAATAAATATCGAAAGGTTGATGCTCATGCTGGAAGTGTTACTGAAGGCGAGTTCACGGATTTTAGAACAAACATAGAATGGCTTGAAACCTGTCTTATTGAATGGGAAAAGTTAGCAGGTTAAACTTAACTCATCCGCCTTTCTAATAATCTGAACAATCGCCCTCTTTCCGTATCCTAACAAAATTGAATATCCGATCGCAGCGGTGATCGCCATTTCGATCGCCAATTTTCTCGACACAGAAGCATTAGGTTTCGTAGATTGCAAACCAGGACGCGGGCAGTAAAATCGAGAAGTCCCAGGCGATGAAGTTCGAGATAAGGTGAAAGCCCGATCGCTAAAATAAATAGATGTTGCTGCCAAGATAACCATGACCACCATCACCCTCAACCTCTCTCCCGAACTCGAACACCAGATCCGCACTGAAGCATCTCGACAGGGCGTTGAACCCGATCGCTACATCCTCAACACCCTGCAAGAACGCCTCCAGCCTAGACTTCCAACCACCCAACCTACTGAAGCCGACTTGCTGCAACAAATTAACATCGGCTTGAGTGCACAAGCCTGGGAAGAATACCATGCCCTCATCGCCAAGCGTCATGCCGAAACCCTGACTCCCGAAGAACACAAGCAACTGATCCAAATGAGCGATCGCCTTGAACAACTCAACGTTATCCGCATTCAAGCCTTAATTCAACTCGCAACCTTTCGCAACCAACCTCTGACAGACCTCATGCAGACCCTTGGCTGCCTGCGGGTTCTTCCGTCTACGATCAGAAGTAGTTAGAGTCTAAAAAAATTTATGCCAGTTGTAGCAGTTAAAACTTACATAGAATATCGGAATGATGCCTATTGGGTTGAAGGAACTCGGATTTCTCTTGACTCGATCGCCTATGCTTTCCAACAAGGATTATCGCCCGAAACTATTGTTCAGTCTTTCCCACTACTGACACTGGAACAGGTTTATGGCGCGATCGCCTTTTATCTAGGGAACCGCGCTGAAATCGACGCTTACCTAGCCGCCGAAGAAGCTGCATTTGATGCCATGCCTCAACCTCTACAAACCAGCGATCCAGCTTTGTACAACAAACTGATGGCAGCTAAGGCAGCAAGACAGCAGGTGCGATCGTGAATGTGCGCTATCAAGCTGATGCTGACTTAAATCAGGCGATCGTCACAGGATTACTGCGACGAGAATCTACAATCGACTTTCAAACTGCTTTTGCTGCTGGGTTAGAAGGCGTTAAAGATTCCGACGTGCTGGCAATTGCAGCACAGCAAAGACGTGTTCTCGTCAGCCACGATCGCAAAACAATGCCATCGGAATTTGCTGAGTTCATTACTACTAATCAGAGTGCCGGAGTCATTATTGTTTCGCGAAAAATACCGATGGAAGTTGTCATCGAAGAACTACTCTTGATTTGGGCAGCATCTAGTGCAGAGGAATGGGTCGATCGTATTGCTAAGCTACCCCTTTGATGCACACTAAAATGGATATCGAAAGCGTTAAGCTAGAAATAGACAACAGAGAGCCAACCTACGCAAAAGGTTAATATCAATGGTTGCGATCGCCCAAAAAACCCTTTCCTTCGAGGAATTTATCAACTGGGATGACGACTCCGGTAGATCATTCGAGCTAGTCAATGGAGTTGCCATGCCCTTGAGTGAACCCACAGCCAAACATGAGGATGTCGTCGATGGATTATGTCGTCTCTTGGTAGATCATTGCCAATCCTTGAACCTTCCCTACGTTCCTCGACAAAGTAAACAAGTCAGATTGAAGGCTGGCCCGGGCGAAAGTGAATCGAGTCGTAAAGCGGACATTGTGGTATTTGCCAAGGAAGAATGGGTCAGAATGCGTCAAAGTTCTGCCTCTGCTGCTGCCTATATTCCACCTCCGTTGGCGATCGAAGTTGTCAGTACGAATTGGCGCGATGATTACCGCATCAAATTGAATGAGTATGAAACTTTAGGAATCCTGGAGTATTGGATTGTTGATTATGCAGGGTTGGGAGGCGTTCAGTATATTGGTTCTCCAAAACAGCCTACGGTGACTATCAACCGCTTAATCGATGGTGAATATCAGGCACAGCGATATCAAGGAGAAGCCATTATTGTTTCTCCAACGTTTCCTCAGTTGGTATTAACCACCGCTCAAATCGTTGCGATGACACAAGTTTAGTGTTTGCAAATTATTAGACTTACAATCGTTAGTTGACGAACTGTACGAGCAATTGGCATACAATTATTTCATCGATTACGATAGCAATCCACCATCCCCTTGGTTAAAGTCAGAGATAACGGAGGTTTTGTCAATTGATGGGCGATCGCTATTATTTTAACTTGACTGAGATTCTCAGAAACCGGGTTTTTGACCAAATCTGCGGGCGGCAACGAAATATCTTCCTCAAAAACCCGGTTTCTGAACCCCCAAATTAATTCGACTGAATCTGCGAATTCAAAACCTTAGAAATACGATCGCGCGTTTCCTCCAAATGAGCCCGCGTATAAGCATCCGCATTCCGATCCAAATTCCGAATACTCTTGCTCAAACCCTCCCGTAACTGCCGCAACTCGTACCAAGCCAAACTCCGCGCATCCTCTGGAACACTGGTTTTTCGCAACACCATTCCGATCAAAATCGCCAAATGTTCCCGCTGCAAAGAACGCCGAAAAGTGGAAATTTGCATCTTCTTTTCCGGCTGCAAAACTTCTTGCCAGATATCCTTTTGCACAGTATCCAACACTTCCGGCAACCTCAAAGCAGTTTCCGGTGCTGATTTCAACTCGGCATCCCGCAGCCTCGCCAAGCGCATCGGAGATAGCAAAACTCGCAACACAAACCTCTGCAAAAAAGTAATTCGATCGCCGATCGGGTAATCTAGAGGAAACACCAAAGCCGGACTCCCCCAGTGTTCCCAGCGCGAAGGCGCCAATTTGTTGAGCAATTCCGGCGCAAAACTAAACGCATCCGGCGCAAAAACGTACTTCTCTAATGTTGCTAAAGCTTCACGCTGCTGAGAAAGTTCGATCGGCACAAACGGCAACTTCGCATTAGTATCTCCAGGGCGAATCCGATTAAACGACTGCCCGCCGACGTACAAAGTAGCATTCATCACCTGGTTGAGATAATACCCGAACACCGAATCAAACATCACCCGCAGTTCGTTATAACCGTCTTCCCCAACCGGAATTCGCTTTTCTAAACGCTTCCACATCGCCCTAGCATTATCCAATTGCCATTGCGAATACCTCAGCATATTAGCGCTGAGATCGAAAGTATTCGCAGCGGGATCGAGAATATCAACCGAATCCTCATCCGGCGCGTAAGCTAATTGCTGTTGGGCAGCGCGGCTGGCAATTTGTTGCAGCGCTGGTAAGTCGCTGTTGGGGTTTACGCCGCCAATCACTTTGTAACCGTACTCGATCGCCCAATCGTCATAAGGCCCTACAATCGTTGGAAAATAGTCGCCCTGCACAGTTCCCTGCGGTGCCAAATTAATCGGCACATAATCCATCACCGACGCCACCATACCTTGCGTGCGAGTTACCTGAGTATTGTTCAAATCCTCCGGTTGCAGCATCGTACTCCCGTGAAAATTGTGCCTCAAACCGAGAGTATGACCGACTTCGTGGGCCGTCAAAAATCGGATATATTCATTCACATAATTGTCAATAGTCCCACTGCTAGGCGCTGCATTTTCCAACAGATCCATCGACATTGCCCCCATCGCAAACTGGCGGCTCGATTCCAACCCAAAACACATATCCGAACTCGACATCAACCGCGATAACGGCGAGCGTTTTTGCTCTTGGTATTTTTCTACCAAAGTCGGCAAATCATCAGCAATTCCACCTTGAGCATTTTCCCCGCTGCTTTTTCCTAAATCCCCATTTTCTAGCACCTTCAAATAGCGAGAATACATCCCGAACTGACAGGGATTAGTATTAGAACCGTTTCGCCCTTGAAAACTCTTAGATAGCGATCTATTTTGTTCCACCAAAGACCGATAACCCTGTTTTATTTCCCGGACAACATTAGCATCCAACAGAATGTCAGCATCCAAAATTTCCCCCGTCAGCGGGTTAGTGCGAGACGGTCCGATGCCAGCAAACTGAGCCTCCAAAGAACTCGACCAGCGAATAGTATTGTAGCGAACATCAGCCGGGTCCCATTTAGCATTGTCCGGCATTTGTTTGACCTGAATTGCCTCAGTAAAACCTGCCTTTTCAAAAGCTTTGTTCCACTCCAAAACTCCCTCGCGAATTGCATTTCGGTATTCCACAGGCACATTATTTTCAATCCAAAAGACGATCGGCTGTACCGGAGGCGACATCGGCGCCGTCGGGATTTGCTTTTGCAAATGCCAGCGATTGATATAGCGCACAAAAGGCTCCCGGCTGCTCTTGTCAGAAAAGTCCTTATATGCTGTAAGAAAATAGCCCACTCGCTCGTCCGCCAGTCTGGGGCGGTAGCCGTTATTTAGCGGCACTTCCGAGAAACTGTAGTGAATGCGGAGGTTAAAAGCCCGACTGTCAGGAACCGAAGGTAAATAGTTAACGGCACTGTCGTTATCGCTAGAAAAACCATAGACAGAAGCAATTTCCACATTCAGCGGAAACGCTTTAACATCTTTAAAAGAAGACTTGTCTGCATCGATCGAGTAAGAAGAACCCAAAAGCATCGGCAAAATTGCTTTTACCCCTGGTAAATCGCGTTTTTCGCTCATCAGCAACTCTCCTAAATCTATTAGCAGAGTTTGTCTTTGCGGATGAATGCTTTTGAGAGGCAAAGAATAGAGAATCGAGTCGCTAAATCCCCGTTCTACCGAACCTGCTTGCGGGTCGCCCGGACTTGTGCGAAAATTTATATTTGGGATCACAAACTGCACGTTATTTTGAACGCGCCGCAGTTGAAACAAGAAATCGCCGATCGGCATTCCGCTCAAAATGCCCGATTCCCCCAAACCCGATGCCAATGTCACAAAGCACAGGAACTTTTTGTTTAGTTGTTCCGGTTTAATTTCCAGATATACTTTATCAGTTGCTTGATTGCGGTAAAGGGTAAATAATCCCTCTAACTTTTGTGCGTCTTTTACCACCTGTTCAAAGGGGGCCAGAGTTGGCTGTTCGCTACTTTGTTCGTTGCTGGGCGGCCCTGATGATAAAGCTAATGGTAAAAAGAAACCTTTATACAAACTGAAGCAGAAAAATGCTAAAGATAATATAAAAAATATCAAAGGCAGATTTTTTCTGGTACTTTTTATCTGTAGATTTTTGGTGTTTTCAGGAAATATCAATCTTTTCATTTTCAGTATCCAGTGGCCGGAAAGAATAGTTTTGAGAGAGTCGCGCAGCACTCGCCACGCTGGGTTCATTTAACTTCTAAAATAACTCACAACTCAAAAGTCAAAACTATTGTTTCGCCGGCCAGGGAATCATGGGATCTTGAGCCAACCGCTTAGAAACTGCAACAGCACCGTAACGGTTGAGGTGGCTGGGGTCGGAAAAAGATTCCCGCGCTTGCGGCCACAATAAACTCTTATCTAGGAAAATTAGTCCGCTTTGGGCTGCTAATTCTTGCATATATTGCCGGAATTCTTGTTCGTAACCTGTCCGCACCGGATCTAAATAATCTTCAGTCAGAGGCATATTCACAAACACGAGATTGATGTTGCGAACCTTGGTAAATTCGATCAGATTTTTCAGTGCTAGAGCTTGTTCGCCTATCAATTTAAAATTTTGATAGTCGGAGTCGTAATAACCAGATACTTTCGGGTGCTTCTGAAAGTAAGTTTCGGGATTGAAGCGTATATCGATCGGCAAAAAGCCATTTGGTTGAAACTCGCTGACGGGTTTACTCGCACCGGTTGGCTGGGCATTTTCCGTTGTTTGTTCGCCCAGGGCTGCGGTTTGGGGGCTGTCGGTTGCAACAGGGGCTGATGGATTAACGATCGATCGCAAAAACCCTTTAAGTCGATCGCGCTTTTTGTAAGTTGCAGAACCCTCCACCAACTTTTGACTCACCAATTGCTGAACATTAGCTTGAGCTTGTCCCAAATTGTTTACCAATTCAGTCGCAGTCGCCACCGGATTGTTGGCGCTTTCGTTCGATGTTTCGGATTCTAATTGATTGGTTCGGATCAGAAAACTACCCCGGCTCAATTGCCTGTAACCTTCCGAAGAAGCGATCGCACTAAAAGTCAAATCCGGCCGCCCGCTGTTGAGAGCCCTCGCTCCGTCCGCCAACACCAGCAATTTCGGCAGTTGTTGTGGTGGCAAAATCCGACGGATGATCGAATCTACAACCTGGAGAGTAGCTCCATTTACCCCAAAATTGTAAGCCCTCAGCCCCGGGTAGCCCGAAGCTGCCAAAGCGGTTTCCAAAACCGCCGGGTCGATGCCCCGCAGCGCCCTCGAACTACCGACAATTAAAATATCCGGCGGTTTTTTGTGCAGGTGGATGTACTCTTGATAGCGCGCTATCTGATCGTCAAGCTGCTCGCTCCTCAAAGTTGGGAACACCGGAGGAGCAGAAACATCAGCTACAGGAACGCTAGTATTTCCCGGTTTCGTAAACCCAGAGCCATTAAAAACGTCTTGCTGGTTCGCTTCCGGCGACGGCTGCAAGGGAATTTGAGGCAAGTTCACCTCCCCAGAAGGGGGAACGGGGTTCGCGGTTTCGTTCGGAAGTCGGGCTGTAACGTCGTCCACAGGCTTGGGAGAGGGATTTTGACAATTTGGGCCCTTACAAACTTCTGAGGCGCTAGGAGCTTGACTGACCGTCGCAGATTGCAGAAATAGACCGAGCAGCCAATCGGTATTGAAAGCCAGAAGACAGCCGGCGATCGCCCAAATCAAAGCCATTCCCGCCGCGCGATCGGCTCTCACGCCCCCCGGCGCAGCAGCATTCGTTGATAAACCATCGTTGGGAACAAACAAACCCGAAGCGACAAGCGGTTGCACCGCAGCTTGAACTAACTGCTCGCCCAGATTGTATCCGGGGAGTCTGATTTTGAAACGCGGCCGCCAGGAGTTGGGCGTGGGAGCATCGAACACCAAATTGTCGCCCAAACCCGAAAAACTCCCATCCTCCGCCGCCGCAAAGTCGGGTACCGGTTCCTTTTCCAAGACAGCCACTTGCGAGGGAATCGGTGCCGGTGCCGTCCTTGATTCCTCGTCAACGGCCGTTCTGAGGTCTATTGCGTAGCGCCACAGGGGCAGTTTCTGGCCGGCGCGGCGTCCGTAGACTCGCACCCCTGCCACTCCCGGAATTTGTAAGTGCCGCAAAAATTTCGCCACCGGCGGGCCTACCTTCGACTGAGAAGGGCAAGTCAGAGCTTCTGTCATAACGTGCAGCACGTTGGCTTTTTGCAGCACGACAGCCCGAATCCCTCCTGTTTCCAGCTTGCGTCTGAGATTGGGGTTAAGCAACCTGTTCAATAAAAAAGTCAGAGCCAATTGGTCGCCCTCGATCGCCAGCGTCCTAGCGTTCGCAGCCAAGTCGGGGTGGTGGGCAGCAGGCAAGTCCACCCAGTCTATCCACACGGGGGACTCCGGCGCTGCCTGAGAGTCCTTGGCTGGTTCTACGCCGTAGATAGTAGCTGCGCGGATGCCTTGGGGTGCGAAGGATGCTAACAAAGGGGCGATCGCGTCGGTGGTTTGCTGCTTGTCCGGGTATTCTTGCCGTTTAGGCTTTTGTCCTTTTTTGGCAGTTTTGCTGCAAAACAGGTGGAGGGTTGCTTCTTTGAGGGTGGCCCGCACTTCAACTCTCGATGCTGCCAAGTGTTGATTGAGCAGTTTGGCGATCGACTGTACGTCTCCCCACCTGGCCCATTCCTTGAGAATTTTGTCCGGCGAAGTCAAATCCACCCGCAGCAGCCAATCCGGCTTTGCTTCGCCGCTGACTTGGCTGGCGATCGCGGCTTCGCGGAAATCCTCTAGTTGCAGTTTCCGTAGCCTGCCGGCGATGGGTTCGGCCAGCAATGAGGGGTCGGGGCTGTAAGCTGACTCGCACAGCACCAGCAACCGCCGTTCTTTGGGCTTGATATTTTCCTGCCCGTTCAGCGGCAGAGTTTCCCGGCTACTTTTGAGTTCTTTTTCGCGAATGCTGACTTTCACCGAAACTCCCATCGGCCCGAGGATTTCGCTGAGATAGCTGGCGATCGCATCTGGATAGCCCCGGCGCGCCAACGTTTCCGGCGAAACCGTCAATGTTCCATCGCGATCGCCCTCGCCTGAGTCAGCTTGGGGGGATTGAATCAAAGCCACCGCGCCACGGTTCGCTTTCGGCTGCGGGGGAACGGCGGAACCGACAACTTCCCGCGTCGCAGCAGCCGAAGTGTCGATCGTCACGGGGGAAGTTTCAAAAACTTCTGGGTATTGAATGCGGGAGGCGATGGGCAGACTTTCGGCGTCAAAATCCAGTTCTTCCCGTACTTGTGGCGGGGGGGGCGCTGTTTCTACCGGTTTTGGTGTCTGTTTGAGTTTCTGGTTGTCATTCTTAAATTTGCCGAAAAATCCGCCTTTTTTACGGCTTTCTGGCGTTTCGTCGGGGGAACTCGCTGGCGGCGGCACTTCGGCAACTTTTGGTTCTGGTTGCTGTGGCTGTGGCTGTCGCTTGGGACTGCTACAATCGAGCCGGACTGTCCAGTCATTTTGTCGGGAACCGATTTTGCGGCCGCACAGAAACAACTGGTAAATTTTAGGTCGATCGGGTAGCAGTCGTGTTAAATCAGTGTGTTCGAGGGCGTTGGTAAATCTCGCCGTCACCAATTCTTGAGACGGACACTGCGCTGCTTCGCACAAAATGTGCAGGTGATTTCCCCGCAAACGCGCTTGTACTTGAACTTCGGGAAGCCCTAAAGCTTCTTGCGCCCACTGCGAGGCGCTCGATCGATTGTCTGCCAATATGCTCCCGTTCGCATTCAACATGAAACTCTAAATTTTGCCAAAGCTGGTTTTGTTTTCTAGAAATAGCACAGTTACAGATTTTACAGACAATTATTTGATTTGCCGAGCCTAACCGTTTTGTCTGGTTTAAGCCATGCTGGACTTAGTGTCTTGCCTTGTATTCCCTCGGCTTCGCTCCGTTGGGGAATATTTTTTTGATAATACCTCGACATTTTGGCACAGATAGGTCCAAATTAAGCCAAGCAACAAGTTATTCGTCATTAGTCATATCGTTTCCGTTTGCATCCGAATAATAATTAGATCTCTCTCATAATTTTTGGGGAACAGGCAGGATGCCTGTTCAAGACTGGCTTTTCTGCAAATGTCTATGATTTTCCGACTGTAGTGCTGTGGTTTCGTTGGGCTACGCGGAGAGAGTCGCACGATGATCGATCGCATTCGGGGAGTATCCCGATTTTATACAAAACGTTTTTTCCGAGTGCGATCTTAAGATGTCGCGAGAAAATATTTATAGACTTGGCTGCGCGGAGACGATCGCTTGCAGGATATCGGATGTCACATGATTTGATCTCAGAAGTCGTCAGAAAGCAGCGGTCAAGATGATTATTTGCCTTGTAAACTGAGGATTACGGATTGACACAGGAGAAATTTATGTCGTCGGAAAACCAAGACTTGCTCAACAATAAAACACCTAACAGCCCAAAGTTGCCAGTGCCCTCAGATATTTTGTTGAGCTTGGTCGCTTTACCTATGCTGGGCGGATTAGTGGCGGCTAAAGCTGCTGCTGAGTTTGTTGCGTCGATCGGCGTTGAAAGCGAAGAAGTCTTTCGGGGTTCGCGCCTTCCCGTACTCAACTTTCCTCAATCACAGGATTAGAAAGCCCAAGGAATGATGCTGCAGCAGCTAGAAGTTAAATTTTTTGACTCCGCCCAAAAACGGATACTAGCCCCCGACTCCGGTCGGGGAGAGATAAAAATTTTCGACCCTAGTTCAACTTCCCAGAGTCATCTTGGGAGTAAATCTCAAAGTGTTCGACGCGATCGCTCGCCGAACGTCTGACGCCGATCGTCTAAAATCTAAAATCGCCACTCAACTGATATGAAAGCTTGACAATAGGTACAATCTGTGGTCTAAAAATTTATTTTTCCTTATACTTTGTACATAAGTGCCTTCTACTTTCTACGTTGCAATAAGTTGTCTCAAATTTGACTGCAAACAAAAGTGTTTTAGGCGAAACTAAACCATACAATTTTCTTGACACCCGCAGCTATTGAGGAACAGCCCGATGAGTTCAGTCCTCCAGTCTTCAGAACAGGCTATTATTGATGCAACATCTATTTCCCATTCTCCCGCTTACTCAAAATCAGACCTGTTTCTGCGAAATCGCCTCAAAGTTGTAGAGGACTTGTGGGAATCGGTGCTGCGACAGGAGTGCGGGCAGGAATTGGTGGATTTGCTCCAACAAATGCGATCGGTCAATTCCGCCGAGGGACAAGCCACTCACTTTCGCGAGTCGAATGTCGTACAGCTAATCGAAAAGCTCGACCTCAACGCCGCCATCCGTGCCGCTAGGGCTTTTGCACTGTATTTTCAGTTGATCAACATTGTCGAACAGCACTACGAACAGCGAGACCAACAGCTAGCTTACGCTAGCAGCAACGACGCTGGTGGGCGGATGTTTTCTAAGCTGCCAGGACAAGCAACGGATGCCCCCGATCGCCCGCGCCACAGGGAAGGCCCCGGCCCCGCCCAAATGGCTTTGAGCAAGGCAGACAGCAACGAGACGATCACTCGTGATGCCGGCACTTTTCACCAACTGTTCCCGATGTTGCTGCGCTTGAACGTACCCAGCCAGCAAATTCAGCGCTTGATCGATCAGTTGGACATCCGCTTAGTATTCACCGCTCACCCGACAGAAATTGTCCGCCACACAATCCGCACCAAACAGCGACGAATGGCGAAGATTCTCCAACAGCTAGACCAAGTTGACGAGAAATTTCAGGTAATCGGGACCGACCCTCAAAGCCCCTACCCGGTGTCTTGCTGGGAAGCGGCGGCTCTCCAAGAGCAACTGATGGAAGAAATTCGCCTCTGGTGGCGCACTGACGAACTGCACCAGTTCAAGCCGACTGTGCTTGACGAGGTGGAGTACACTCTGCACTACTTTGATGAAGTGTTGTTTGATGCAATTCCAGAACTCTACCACCGACTCAAGCAAGCGCTGCACGCTTCTTATCCTTACCTGAAACCGCCGAGTTACAATTTTTGCAAATTCGGTTCTTGGGTAGGTTCCGACAGAGACGGCAATCCTTCTGTGACTCCGAAAGTTACTTGGCAAACCGCTTGCTATCAGCGCCATTTGGTGCTGTGTAAGTACATCAACGCCGTGAAGCGGCTGAACGAACTTTTGAGTTTGTCGCTGCACTGGAGCGACGTGCTGCCGGAATTGCTCGAATCTCTCGATCGCGACAAATCGGAATTCCCGGAGGTTTACGAGCAATGGGCAATCCGCTATCGGCAAGAACCTTATCGGTTGAAGCTGGCCTACGTGCAGCAGCGACTGGAAAATACGCGCGATCGTAATTGGCGGCTCTACAAAGGAGACGAGTTGCAGCGGGAACGCGAAGCTTTGTCGGAAAATCCCGGAATGACTGGCCTTTATCGATCGGGTACTGAGTTTTTGACTGAGTTGCAGCTCATCGAGCGGAATTTAGTCGAAACAGGTTTGAGCTGTCGGGACTTGGAAAATCTGCTCTGCCAAGTAGAAATTTACGGATTTAATTTGGCTTACTTAGATATCCGCCAAGAGTCCACAGTACACTCCGACGCTTTGAGCGAAATTGCTGAATACTTGCAAATTTTGCCCAAGCCTTACAATCAAATGTCGGAATGCGATCGAATTATTTGGCTCGCAACTGAACTGCAAACTCGCCGCCCTTTAATTCCAGCAGAATTGCCGTTTTCTCCCAAAACTTGCGAGACGATTAATACCTTCCGAATATTGCGGCAAATGCAGCAGGAGTTTGGCCCGGAAATTTGCCAAACTTACGTCATTAGCATGAGCCACGATGTCAGCGATTTACTGGCAGTTTTGCTGTTAGCAAAAGAAGCCGGACTTTACGATCCGGCGACAGGAATTAGCAGCATTCAAGTAGTTCCCCTGTTTGAAACGGTGGAAGATTTGAAAAAAGCGCCGGAAGTAATGCAAAAAATATTTGATCTGCCGCTTTATCGAGCTTTGCTAATAGGAGGATACGCGCAGGAACGAGCGGAAAAAAGCGAAGAAAATATCCAATGTCCAATCGACACTCTCAAATTGCAAGAGGTGATGCTGGGCTATTCCGACAGCAATAAAGATTCTGGTTTCCTCAGCAGCAATTGGGAAATCCACAAAGCTCAAAAGGCTTTGCAAATGGTTGCGGAAAAATACAATGTAGAGTTGCGGATTTTTCACGGCAGAGGCGGTTCGGTAGGGCGCGGCGGCGGGCCTGCTTACAAGGCAATTTTGGCTCAGCCTGGAAAGAGTATTAGCGGGCGAATTAAGATTACCGAACAAGGCGAGGTTTTGGCTTCTAAATATTCTTTGCCGGAGTTGGCCCTTTACAATTTGGAAACTGTGGCGGCGGCGGTAATTCAAGCTAGTTTGCTGCACACTGGCTTTGATGGCATCGACCCTTGGAATGAGATTATGGAGGAGTTGTCGGTTAGATCGCGATCGCACTACCGCCATTTAATCTACGAACAGCCGGATTTAGTCGATTTCTTCCACCAAGTTACCCCGATTCAAGAAATCAGCCAGTTGCAAATTAGTTCTCGCCCGGCCCGTCGCGGTGGCAAAAAAGACATCAGCGGTTTGCGAGCAATTCCGTGGGTGTTTAGCTGGACTCAAAGCCGCTTTTTACTTCCTTCTTGGTACGGTGTAGGCACAGCTTTGCAAGAGTTTTTGCTAGAGGAACCGGAAGAACACATGAAACTTTTGCAGTATTTCTACTTGAAATGGCCATTTTTTAGAATGGTAATTTCTAAGGTGGAAATGACTTTATCTAAGGTGGATTTGCAGATTGCAGAACACTACGTGCAGGAGTTAGCTTTGCCGGCTGACAAGGAGCGTTTTAAGGCTTTATTCGATCAAATTGCGACCGAATTTCACTTGATTCGCGATTTGGTTTTAACGATTACCGGACACCAACGTTTGTTGGATGGAGATCCGTCGCTGCAGCGTTCGGTGCAGTTGCGAAATGCGACGATTGTGCCTTTGGGTTTGTTGCAAGTTTCGCTGCTGAAACGCTTGCGGCAGCACGGTAGTGGCGGGGTTCCGGGGGTGATTCACTCGCGTTACAGCAAGGGTGAATTGTTGCGGGGAGCTCTGCTGACGATTAATGGTATTGCTGCAGGGATGCGGAATACCGGCTAGGGAAATAGTTTTGAGTTTTGAATGAGTGGTAAGGTGCGCCGCAGCGCACCTTGCTACTGGTAGTTTCAGAATTCGCGCGATCGCCCATTGTAGTCACAGCCAGAGGAAAGTGTTCGCTATCCTAGCTGAGATTTTTTATGTCTAAACGCAAACAGTCTGAACGTTGTCGCCCGATACTGCGGCGCACTTTTTTATTTTTAACGGGCATAGCTTTGGCGCGGGTTGCGGCTGACTATTTTGCGATCGCCCAAAACCGAGAGAGTTTCTTGACTCTCGCGGGTCAACTGTGGCAAAAGTCACTCGCTTTTTTATCAAGTATACAATCAAATCAAACTCCTCCACATCTCCCTAACAATCCCATTGTAAAATCTGCCAAAACCAATCAACCTCTGCGGAGTAATCCAATTGTAAAATCGCCAGAAAGTTCTCCTGCTGCGTCGCAGTCTCAACCTCAAATTCTCAAACGTTCCGCTAAGCAAGCAAAACCCGTACAACTCAGCCGCCAAAATGTAGCTGGCGCAAGTTTTTATCTAACAACTATTGACCTCGCCGACCCAGAAATTTACATCACAATTGGGTTAGCTAATAATGCAGATTTTGCAAATACTTCTAAAGTAACGCGGGGTGACGAACCTTTTGAAAATATGGTGTCGCGTTACCGGGCTGCTGTTGTTGCTAACGGGACTTTTTTTGGTAAAGATGAGCAGAAATCTGTGCTGGGAAATATGGTGGCAGCGGGTAAGTTTCTGAAGTACAGCCGATGGGAAAATTACGGCACGACTTTGGGAATTAAAGCGGGAAATCAATTGGAAATGGTGACGGCGAGAATCGAAGGTAAGCCGGATTGGAGTCAACATTGGTTTTCTCTGACTTGTGGGCCGAGATTGGTAAAAGGGGGGAAAGTTTGGCTGTCTCCTTTATCGGAAGGTTTTAAAGATTCTCATGTTTTGGGCGTGGGGTCGAGAACGGCGATCGGCTTTCCGGCTTCCAGAGATAAGTTATTTTTGGTGACTTTTCTTGATAGTTTGTCTTTGGAAGCAGAAGCTAAAGTTATGCAGGCGATCGGCTGTTTTGAAGCGATGAATTTGGACGGGGGCGCTTCGGTGGGTTTGGCTCATCAAGGGGAGATTTTATTGCCGCCGGGGCGGAATTTGACGAATGTGCTGGTGGTTTACGATCGCGAATATCGAGCGCCGGCTCAGCTAAAGGAGTCCTGGGAACGCTTTCAAAAGGGATCTCGACCTTCCCCCGATCCGTCCGTTTTTTTTGATTGATCTAGCAGAAGAAAGTTCGGCAACCAAGCACGCGATCGGGATGTAATTGATGGAAGAAAGAAGTCCGATGGAAGTCAGAATCGAGGGAGCATCCCGATTTTGGGTAGTGCTCCCGAGGGAAGGATGAGAGAATTAGAGATAATGCTATAACCAGTGCTGGGGATACGTCCTTTCTGCCGCTAAATTATTAAAGATGACGGCGCACAAGACCAAAATTATTGATCCCTCAAAAGCAGGTGTTAGCAAAAATTTCCAGTCTGGTTTGGTCATCATGACGACTAAGGCAACTGCTCCCGAAGGCGGATGTAGAGTTCGCGTAATCTGCATAATTCCGATCGCAGTAGAAACAGCCATTCCCATCGCCCAGGGAGAAGAACCGAGAAAATGCAGAATCATTAAACTGGTGAGAGCAGCTAAGAAATTGCCCCCAATGACATTCCGGGGTTGAGCCAAAGGGCTGTCAGGGACACCAAAGATCAGAACGCTTGTAGCACCAAACGGAGCCATTAGTAAAGGAGAATTAGTTTTTACAGCAAGATAGGACGTTGCAGTAATTGCCAAAAAACTGCCAATCCAACTCCAAAAAATATGCCGAGGATGAGGTCTGTCTATTGGGCAGGTCAATGAACACGAGCGCCATCTCCCAAAGGTTTTAAACCAATAACTTTCCCATTTCAGTCGAATTTTTTTACTGTCAATCATAAATTAGGTTACTTGATAACCAGGCTTCTTAAATTGTCGGAACTAGCCTCCGGTAAAGTTAAGATATCATAACAATTGCTCAAAAAGTAGCTAAAGGCACAGATTTTTTACTTGTATGCCACTCAAGCAGCAGCTAACCACTCGCTGGGAACCCACTAGCAAGTTTGGTCGGTTTGGCAACAGACGTTATCGGCAGTCGCACAACTTCACCGTTAGCCGTCAGAGTTATTGATGAGGGTAAAGCCAGAGGTTATTTGTAAGGTGCGATGCCCAGTAAGCACAAATTGAAAGATCGCACCCACACTTTGGATAAGTCTCTAGGTCAGAATGCGATCGCCGTTTTCTGGTTAGTGCGATCGTCTCCCTCGCACTCCGATATAATTACGAATTTAATCTTCGTTACGGAGAGTTTTGCCACTCGGCGGTAAGCTTGCGGAAATTGTATTGAGACGCGCCGGGGTGACAAGTAACGCAACTGCTGATATTTGCGGGTTGTGGCAGTTTGACTTTGGGGTGCAGTGCTTTGAAATAGCGAGAACTGGCGACTCGGTAGGCGAGTTCTTCGTCTTTTGCTTGGGGACGGGAAAAAGTTTGCAGGTAGTTCCAGACTAGCAGGCGGGGCGGGTCTACTAGCAGTTTGAGGGTTTGTCCGTAGTGTTGGGGATCTTGCAGCAATCGGCGCCAAGTTTCTGTAGGTAAGACTTGCGGCGGTAAAGCGATGTGACAGGTGGCGCAGTTTTCTAGGTACAGTTGCTGTCCGAGTTGGTAGCGTTCGGGTATGCGATCGACTGTACCAGTATCCTCGATCGAAGAAACCTGAGCAAGTCGCGCGGGAGTGCCAGAATAGGCAGTCTGAGCTGCAACCCATCCGCCGCAGGTACAACAGATAATTATCAATACTAGCAACGTTGAGTAAAGCCCCCGCAAGCCTACTCTGCGACGTTTGCGGGGTTTTTCCTGTTTCATAATTCTGAATTTATTTTTGGTTAAATCACTGGTATGCTCATGCCTTCGCGGGCTAAGCAACTATTGGCGAAAACTGCCTGCACCTCTGCTTCTGTACGATCGAGAAAATTGTCGTCGTGACCCGGATCGTGGTGAAACATCACGATTTTTTTGACTCCAGCAGCTTTCGCTACTTCTACTCCTGCTTGCCAAGTCGAGTGTCCCCAGCCGACTTTCGGGGTTTTGAAGTCGTAATACTCTTCGTTGGTGTAGTTGGCGTCATAAATCAGCACGTCGGCGTTGCGAGCTAGGTGTACCACATTGTCGTCTAGGCGATCGGGAAAATGTTCTGTATCGGTGCAGTAGACGGCCGTGTGTCCCTCCCAGGTGACTCGATATCCGATCGCAGTGTTGGGATGGTTGAGCAATGCCGTTTCTATTTTCACATCGTCGAGTTCGAGAATATCCCCAGGGGTCAAATCGTTGAATTTGAGGTCTGACTGCATTACCTGGATGGGGACGGGAAAATTTGGGTGCAGCATTTGGTCGGCAAGACGGTGTTTGATGGTAGTGCCGTTGGGGGCGATCGCACCGTAAATGTGAAAGCAGTTCCCTGGGATAAAGGCGGGAGTAAAGAACGGAAACCCTTGAATATGATCCCAGTGAGTATGACTAAAAAACATATGGGCTTCCACTGGCATTTGCCGCAGCAGGTTGAGGCCGAGAACTCGCAGGCCAGTACCGCCGTCAAAGATCAGGCGTTTTTTACCCAAGCGCATTTCTACACAGGAGGTGTTACCTCCGTAGCGAAGTGTTTTGGTGCCGGGGGTGGCTATGCTGCCCCGCACGCCCCAAAACTGAACGACAAACTCGGTCAAAGGACTATTTTCCATTGTGGCTTTGCGATCGGAAGGCTGTGAATTGGGTAGAGAGGGTGCGGAATCTGGCATTTTTTTTAGTTTTGGCGGCAGGAACTTGGAGTTGAAATCTTAGTTTTTAGTTTTTAGTTTTTAGTTTTTAGCAATCTGTACTATAATCAAGCGCTTTATCGGCAAACCATCCGAGTGCCGAACACTTTGGCTGTTAGAATTCTCAACCTTACCGATTCGTGTAAGAGATGTCACGCTTGAGAGATTATTTTTTTCATCCTGCGGGCTGCCCGGCGTGTTCTGTGTTCTGAGATTAAGATAGCGCCGATCTATCTAAGTGTTAGGGTAAAATTTCCTCAAACGTAGAACGCATTCCCCTGGCGTATAATTTGCGCTTAATCTTACTCTAGGAGTAGTATTTTTTTCAAGATTGCGGCCGGGGTGGGGTTTTGAGGAATGCCGTTCCGGTGACTCGGCATTCACGATTGATTAGACCTTCTAGCTACCCGTTCCTCGACTGCATCCCTAGACGTGCAGCGGTCGCCTTAAGTTCGGCCTCCTGAGTTTTTAGTCGGGTTGTAGTCGAGGAGTGCGGGTTAGGGGCTTATTTGCGATCGGCTGCGATGCACTTTTCCACTAAGGGCATGACTTGATCGACATCTTGCCAACCCAGAATTTCCGTGACTTTTTTTTCCAAATTTTTGTAGGTTCTAAAAAATTCGGCTATTTCGTCCAACCGGTGGGGGGCTACGTCTTTGAGGGACTTATAGTGAGCGTAGCGGGGGTCTTTGTCGGGAACGCACAGCAGTTTTTCGTCCCTGTCACCTCCATCGATCATTTCCAGCATTCCGATCGGACGGGCTGCGATTATGCACCCTGGAAATGTGGGCTCATCCATCATTACCATGCCGTCGAGGGGGTCGCCATCATCGGCTAAGGTATTGGGTATGAAGCCGTAGTCGCACGGATATTGGACTGAGGAAGAAAGCACCCGATCGAGAGCAAAGGCTTGCAAGTCTTTATCAAATTCGTACTTGTTTTTGCTACCGGCGGTAATTTCGATGAGGACGTTGAGCAGTCCTGGTTTCGGCTGTGCCGGAATTAGCGATAAGTCCACAACAATATCTCCAAGTTAACAGATGATTGGGATGAGTGCTACTTGCCAAATCCCTTTGATAGCATTTTACGGGTGATCGGGGCCGACGGTTGCATGAGATTGACCGAAAGCGGACGAGTGCGATCGGGGTTACACAATTTGAGGATGAGGCTTGTGGGGTGTCCCGCCTGTTGGGAAAATACACGGGAGGGGCGGGACGCCCATCCCACAGTTTGAGGGGGCTATGGTTTGAGAGGGCGATCGGGATATACAGCATTTTTCAAGTTTCAAGAGTGTACCTCACATATCTGAAAAATGCTGTATTTTCAGAATCATTTATTCTTTTTACTTTCTGTTTGGGTTATTTTAATTTTTAATCCCAACCACTGGCTCAGTTCACTTGCTAACCACTTTATTTCTGATTCACTTAGTCCCTGTTTCACTCCCAGTCGATATTTTTTGTCTGTTTGAATAATCACCTCAGAAAGATTGTCTCCAATTTTTTCAATTTCCAACTGCCCAATGTGCTGCCTGGGAGCTGGCTGGAAATGATTCCATCTCAGCCCCAGCAGATGGCTGCTATAGGATATTTGTTTGCGATTGATTACCAGATGCAATTCCCGAAATAGTGCAAAGATCGACATTACTCCAGCCGCTCCTAAAAAACTGCCTGAAATCATCCTCAAAACCCATAGATTTATCGGGATTTTGTAATAATTAGTCCACAATGCGATACTCGCAGCAACCGCACCCGAAAGTATGGAAACCCAATCAAAAGCGAATCCATGTGGCGGCATTACAATCTCTATAAACTCGGAATTTTTCGTTAATTTAATATCGGTGCCTGGCGGCTGCACGGGCATAATACTTTTGGAGATCTCGCGGGGATTTGCCAGCGAGTTCCATGCTTCCCCAGCCGAAGATAACCGTTTTTCCAAACTCGGTTCTGTCATCCACTCCAACCAATCAATTAAATTAGGATTGAGGTACGCGGCTCGATCGGCAAATAGAATTTTTAAATCCTGCTGCGACAGTTCGGTGGGATGCAAACCCGTTACCAAATAAATTAAAGTCGCACCCAAACCGTACAAATCCGAAGCCGGAACGGATCGCCCGCCAAATTGTTCCGGCGCCATATATCCGTAGGTTCCCACTACTGTAATCGTACCGCCAAATTTTGCAGCTTGGTTCTGCACCGAACCGAAATCAACTAAATAAACTTGTCCGACAGTGTGACCGGATCTGTTGTGCAGTAAAATATTGCTGGGTTTAATATCGCGGTGGATGACAGGGGGATTGCGATCGTGCAAATAAATCAAAATTTCTAACAGCGATTTAGCTAATTCTTTTACCTCGCTTTCGCTAAAATTACGGCCCGCTCGCAAATGCTCTTCTAAAGTTTTTCCCCCTACATAAGTCTGTACCAAGGCAAATCCTTTACTGTCTGGTTCGTCAATTTCCAGGTAATCGAGGTAGCGGGGAATTGCTGGGTGAGAAAGCGTTTTTAAAGTTTCCGCTTCCCGTTCAAATAGTTTGATGTCTTGCCATTCAAAATCGCTGCCGAGGAAGAGCTGTTTGATGACAACTAATTCTTGAGTTTCCAAATCGCGAGCTAGCAGTGTTTGGCGACCAGTTTTTTTTCCCAGTTGCCGCTGCATTTCGTAGCGTTCTGCTAATATTTTGCCAGTCATTTTTTTCTATTAATTTAAATTAAAGTCCACTTTCTTTTTGATACCACCGGGCAAAAGACTTGCTACCTATCCCCATTGACAGCCCTGCAATGAGCGATGGTGCCACAACTACAAAAATATAATCAGTCAATGAGGGTACATAACTAAACGTATCGTCCCAAGGGTCAAAAAAAATAGACTCCAAACCTAGCGTTTTCATAAAGAGGATGCTTGTAAAAGTACAGATTGCCATACCTATCGCAGTTAAAACCTGTCGGTGAAGCTGGGGATTAGTTAGGGGAAAAAACCACACGATCGTCACAAGTGAGATGATAATTCCGTTCTCCAAACCCAGCATTGCGCCGAGAAAAAAGCCGAGGATTCCTCCTGCAACTGTCCCCAGAATCGGTAACAGAAAGGTAGCGTAAAATGCTGCACAAATTCCTACAGCTATAGCTCCTGTCCCAGTGCTGCGCCAAATCGCAGTTGCGAACAACCTGCCGCTACTCACAATTTTCCCCATTCTCAATGTTTGGGAATATTTATTTATTTGCTGCGGTTTTTCTAGAACTTCTTTTGCGATCTGGGCTGAGGTGGGACGGCGTTCTAAACTGGGATGTGTCATCCACTTCAGCCAATTGGTAAAACCTGGACTCAGTTGGCTGAATTGCTCGAATTCGATCTGCAAATCTTGTTGCGGTAAATCGGCAGGATGCTGCTTGGTAATTAAGGCGATTAATGTTGCTCCCAAGCCGTACAAGTCGGAAGCGGGAACCGCCCTCCCGCCAAATTGTTCGGGCGGCATATAGCCATAAGTTCCGACAACGGTGACTGTTTTTCCTTGTTGGGTTGCTAGGGTTTGAACTGCACCGAAATCGACTAGGTAGACTTCCCCGACGCTGTTGCCCGATCGATTCTTGAGTAAAATATTGCTGGGCTTAATGTCGCGGTGAATCACCGGGGGCTGTCGCTGGTGCAGGTATGCGAGGATGTCTAATAATGCTGTGGCTAATTGTTTGACTTCGCTTTCGCTGAAGCTGCGGCCGTCTGAAAGATATTCTTGTAGGGATTTGGCTTCGATGTAAGTCTGAACTAGGGCGAATCCTTTGCGGTTGGGGGTGTCGATTTCAAAGGAGTCTAGATATCGAGGAATTGCAGGATGGGATAGGGATTTTAAGGTTTCGACTTCTCGCTCGAACAGTTTTAAGTCTTCCCAGTTAAAGTCGCTGCTGAATGAGAGGAGTTTGACTACTACTTGCTGTTGCGTTTTTAAGTCGCGGGCGAGTAAAGTTTGCCGTCCTGCTTGCTTGCCGAGCCGCCGATCGCACTGATAGCGATCGGCTAATATTTCTTTTGACAAATCGCCGATGTTTTGTCCGCTCATGTTCTCTTGCCCTAGAACCGATTAAACCTAGTGTAGTTGACAAAAGTGCAATAATCGGAAATCTTCGGGCTACGGCAAAAAAAATTTTCTGTCAAAGAGCAACCGCCTTTAAGAGCCAGCGATCGCACCATCAAGACCCGCCTGAGTTAAGCTTAAATTTAATTTTGGATTTGCTTGTAAAGTGACTGCACTACGTCGAGCAGACTCAAGACTTGTTGCCATTCGGGGGCATCGGGGTTGTAGCTTTTGGCGCGCTGAGTTTTCAAACTGTGGTGCAAGAGGGAAAGCAGCTCGTCTGGAGACTGTAAGGAATTTTCATCTTCATCTGCTGGGGTTTGGGCTGCATTTTCTTCGATATCTTCTTTAATTTTTTGTGCTCTATCGGCGAGGGCTAAAGATCTGCCTGCCAGGTTTTCCGGCATTTTGGGCTGTTCGGACAAAGACGCGCTGGTTAGTTCTACCAATAGTTGACAGACTCGATCAACCCATTCGTGATCGTTTACTGAAAAGGAACCAGATTTGAACACTTGCCCGTCAGGTCTTTGCTGAATGCTTTGTACCTTCTGGATCAGAGGGATAGCCTTAACAGTGATGTTTTCCGGGATTCTGGGGATATCTGACAAGGAGCTCCGAGCAATCTCCAGCAATAGTTGGTAAACCTGATCTACCCACTCAACATCTCCCGATTGCGAATTCCAATTATTCATAACTGACGCTAGTGGTTTTCTATATCTAAGACTAGAACATTGATTATCTGCGAAGTCAGCTCTTTTTAGGAGCCGCTAACGCTATTAAGACTTACGCGGGCGGGGTGAGAAACCCGGTTTTTGAGCGGATGTTTCGTCGCCTTTCTCCAAGATTTTTCTCAGAAACCGGGTAACGCTGCTGCCAGCCCTAACTATTTTTAAGCGCTTCAAATAATAGAAGTGCTAAGTTTGTTGCGGTAGGTAGTGCGAACGAAACACGTAGGGCGAAACCCCGGCATCTCGCTTGCGAATTAAAATCCGGTTATATAACCATAATACCTGTTGGAGCTTATTTACAATTATCTCAATGGGATATTAAGGTTAATTGGTGGTGGGATGGGAGGCGCACCCCCGATCGCGATCGCCCCCGCCCCGAACCCTGACGCCACGGCCAGCATTTGCTGTGGGCTACTGCTATTTTTCTGTGAGATTCCACACACCATCCCAGTTGAGTACGTCTGAAAACCCATGTTGAAATAACATACAGCGATCGATGTGCAATTTAGCTGCCTTGTTTTTCGGGTCAACTTTCAGAACGGCGTCAAATTCGCGTTCAGCGTCTTTAAAGGCTTGCTTGGCTTTTGGTTCTAAGGCTTTCTTAAACTCGCTCAGCAGTTTTTTCACCCGATCGAGTCCCAGGTTTTCAAATTCCTCCTCTAACATTTCTGCAACTGTCTCGCAGGCCCGACTTTTAATTTTCGCCTGCAATAGCTGCCTGATATCTGCAGGTTTCAGCCTCTTAATTTGGGGATTTGATGGTTCTAAGATGTCTGCTTCCAAGAGTTTTTTGACTTCGCCTTCTTGCAAGTATTTAATATCGTCTGCTGATAGCGGCTTGATTTTTGCTTGCAGCAGCATTTTGGCTTCGTCTTCCGAGAGGTTTTTGATTCCTTCCAATTTCAGCAGTTGGATTTCTGGCTGCAACAGTACGATGAGTTTGTCTGATTCCGACAGGTTTTTCGGGTCGTACTCTGACAACTTTTTCAGTTGATATAACAGGTTCTTGAGTTCGTGTTCCAACTGTTGCTCTAGAGTGTAGGACAGTTTCTTAATCTCTGCCTCTGGCATTTCGGCGACATCCTTTAAGATGTTTTTCACCTCACTTCCTGAGAGTCTTTGGCTAACTGGAGTTTTGTAATATTCGCGCCCCCTGGTGTAATGTTCTATAACTTGTTGCTGTGTTTCGGTTAGTGACTTGCCCACTGGCGAGTATCCCTCGCGGATGCCGACGAGTTCGTAAACGATTACGGGTTCGCTTTTGCCTTTGACAGTAATAAAGTCGAGTTCTCGCACGTAGAGCCGATCGGCATAATCTCTGTAAGTATTGTCGCTGATGATCAAGTCGGTGCCGTACTGCTTGCTAGCGCCTTCTAAGCGAGAGGCGAGGTTAACGCCGTCTCCTATAGAAGTCAATTCCATGCGTTTGCTACTACCGATGTTGCCGCTGACAACTTCATCGGAATGCACGCCCATACCGATGCCGATCGGCAATTCCCCATGTGCCATACGCTCTCGATTAAACTCAGCCAGTTTTTCCCGCATTTTCACTGCCGTTTGCATGGCGCACCAAGCATGATCCTCTAGGGGCGCTGGAGAGCCAAAAACTGCCATCAGAGCGTCACCGATGTATTTGTCGAGAGTCCCTCCGTACTCGAATACGACATCTACCATCACTTCAAAATATTTGTTGAGCATCACTACCACTTCTTCGGCCTGCAATTTTTCCGTAAGTGTGGTATAGCTGCGAATGTCTGAGAACAGCACCGAAACGTTTTTGCGTTTACCGCCCAATCCAGTATCGCCTGAAGCTAGCAAAGCTTCAGCTACTTCTGGAGTCATGTAACGGTACATCAAGTTTTTGATTTGCTTGGCGCTGCTAATATCTTCCATGACGACTAACGCGCCGTTGACCTTGTTGGGGTCGGTAGCGTCAGTCATTGAATTAATCGAGAGATTGATACTCTGCCCTTCTCCTTCCAAGGATAGTAAAACTTGATCGGGGTAATACTGCTGGCGGTCCTTATCGTCTTCGGGAGACAAAGACGCATCAAACCATTTGGCAAAATCGCCTTTTTCTAACTTAATTAACTCGCGCAAAGATTGACCTTCGGCTAATTCAGCCTCGCTGACACCCAGTAATTTTTTGGCACTAGGATTTGTCGCTACTATATTGCCTTTTTTATCTGTAGAAATCACCCCGTTAGTCAGGGCGTGCAGCATATCTTTTTGTCTTTGTTCTTGCTGTTTGACTTCAGCAAACAGTTTGGCGTTTTGTAGGGCGACTCCTGCTTGGATGTTAAACACCTTCATAAATTCCATGTCGTTGCGATTGAAACTCGCTTTCCACTGATCGGGGGCGTGCGGCCAATCTTCCCGGTTGTAGGGGGGGTATTCTCCTTGTTGTCGTTTTTTATTAACTAATTGGGTGACGCCAATCAATTTTTGGTCTGAGTTAAACACTGGCATACAAAGCATACTGCAAGTGCGGTAGCCAGTTTGTTTGTCTATTTTTTTTGCATTTTCGGCGCGGGGGTCGTCGTATACATCAAAGGGAATCAACAGCGGTTCGCCGGATTGGGCGACGATGCCTGCAAAACCTGCTGTTCTGGGCATGCGAATTTCTTGAAGTTGACCTGTTGTAATCAGGATTTTCGTCCAGAGTTCGTCTTTATCTTCATCGATCAGCCACAGGGTGCTGCGATCGGCGTTCATCAGTTCTTGGGCCTGATCCATCACGCTTTTTAGGGTATCTTCTAAGTCTAGACTGCTCTTAGAAAGGGCGGTGACGGCATTGATCAGCGCCGTGGCGGCCCGTTGTTTTTGACTTGCTGCGTAGAATGATTTAGAAGACTCTAGAATTAGGCGAATCGACGGGGCAAATTCTCGAAAAACTTGTTCGTCTTCTTGAGTAAATCCTGCCTTGTCAATCTGTTCCTCTAAAATACCGTAATGTTCGTGGTTGGGCTTGAGTTTATTAATCAGTTGAACGACTGCTACTAACTCTCCTGTTTCTTCGTTGATCAGGGGCATCGCCAGCATTGTATAAGTGCGATACCCTGTTTCTTTGTCAGTTTTTTTTGCGTTAGTCGAGCGGGGGTCGTTATAAAAATCATAAGGAATGTTCACCACTTTTTTTTCCGTGGCTACTTCTCCCGCAATGCCCGCATGGGCGGGAAATCGGAGCTCTAGACTTTTGCCATTTTCGTCTTTAGCGACGATCGCCCAGAGTTCATTCTTTTCTTCGTCTAATAAAAATATCGTGCTGCGAGCGGCATTCAGCAATTCCCCTGTTTTGAGGGTAATCGACTGCAACATTTCATTAAGGATGGCATCGAATCCCTGGCGGTCAAGGATATTGTCGAGCATGCCCAGGGTTTGATTGACAACCTTAAGTTTCTCTTCTACTTCCTTAACTACTACTGTGAAACTTTGCTTATTTAGGGGTGCCAGAACACTGGCGAAGCTTGGTTGGCTTTTGGCAAGTTGACTACTGTTAGAGGAATAGTGAGAAGGCTGTTCGTGATAAATTTTACCTACAACAGCGCCCTCTCTCTCGTTTTCCACTTCTGACACATTGGGAGATGCAGATTTCATAGACCTTTACAGAATCTTAAGCGTAAGGGTTTGTCTCTAAGCTAGGATAGCGGGCAAGTTCATTAGTTAGTCACTTGTCGCACAAAACTCAAGTATGTGTGAAAGTATTTCCCAGTTTACAGAACTCCGGCGACAGGGGAAGGTAAATTCAGTTTGCATGGCTTGCTGGTGAACTGTGGGTGCGACGATAACGCTGCTGTGGTGTTGGTGCACTCTTTTTAGAGAATGCGAATCTTGTTTAAATGGTTTATTAACTGATTTTGACATTGTGCGTGCCTGGTTTAAGTAGGTTCTACCGATCTAAGATCCGATCGCCCGCAGGAACAGGAAAGCGTACTGGCGGGAGGACTGCTGAAAGAGGGGTGGCCTTGTGGGACTAGCTGCAATTGTGACACTACCAGTTGCTAGTGATGTGTGCCCTTCTCTACACAATTGTGGTTTTTAACTCGAATTTCTCTCTATTTTGCTGCTCTTAGCTTTCATCCCCCTAAATTAACGGGGTTTTCAGCTTTTTTTTGTAAAATTTGCGGTTGATATTTTTAGTGTAACCTCCGACTCTGAAAAAACTCCGCCTTTTAACCCCCCGATCGGCTTGAGGGTGCGATCAGGGTTGGGCTGACTGAGTTTGGCGCAATCCGGCGGCTTCGACAAGGAGGGATTCGGCGAAGGCGATTGCTTCTGTTGCTGAGCGGCCACTGGCGAGTTGCGCCAGTTCTTCCCGCCGCTGCTCACTGTTGAGGGAGGACACTCTGACTACTGTGCGTTCGACTGGTTCTGAGTCGGCTGCGGGTTCGCCGACACTTGGTTCTGCTTCAATCGTCTGTTTGTTGACGCGAAAATGAAAATCAGCCATCGCGGCGATCAGCGGCTGGTGGGTGACGCATAGAACTTGGTGTTTGTCCGAGAGTTGGTAGAGTTTTTTGGCGATCGCCCCGGCTACTCTCCCGGAGACTCCGGCGTCGATTTCGTCAAAAATCAGCGTACCGGCACTTTCTATTTGGGAAAAACAGGCTTTGATGGCAAGTAGAAAGCGGCTCATTTCTCCCCCGGAGGCGATCGCGCCTAGGGGTTGCAGAGGTTCGCCCGGATTGGGGCTGAAACAAAAGGCGATTTGGTCGGCACCGGTAGCGGTTGGGGTAGAAGGTGAGATCTCGACTTGAAATTGCACTTTTTCCATTGCTAAGGGCTTAAGTTCTCCTACCAGGTGCGTTTCTAGTTTCAGGGCTGCTTCGCGCCGCAGGGTGGTCAGGTGGCTGCAAGCGTCTTTTAATTGCTCTAAAGCGGTCTGATATGCCAGTTCTAAGGCTTCCATTGACTCGCCTCCTTCTAAAAGTTCATTTAGTTCGTTTTGAATGCTTTGGTAGTAGGCGATCGCTTCTTTGAGCGGCCCGTATTTGCGACAAATTTGTTTGAGTTCCCGAATCCGATCTTCTACTTCTTCGAGTCTTTCGGGATCTGCTTCTAATTGTTCGCCGTAGCTGCTAATTTGCCGGCTGGCTTCTGTGGCTTGAGCTAAAGCATCGCTGACCATTTCTAGGATTGGTTGCAACTGCACATCGTAAACCGCCATGTCGCTTAAAATTACTTCGGCTTTGCTCAACAAGTCGGCGGCTGAGGCGCTGTCGCCGTCGTTTTGGTACAGGGCTTGGTGGACTTGGTAACTCTGCTGCTGCAATTCGACGACGTGGCCCAGCCGGATTGATTCGTGTTCTAGCTGTTCGAGTTCGCCGGCGTCTTCGATATGGGCTTCGCCGAGTTCTCGGACTTGGTATTCTAACAAATCAAGTCTTTGCAGTCGCTGCTGTTCCGACTGACGCCTGCGTTTGAGGGCTGTTTTGGCGTTGTTGGCTCCCAGCCACGCGGAGGCGATGATCGATCGCGCTTCAGTGAGCTTTTTGCCGCCGTATAAATCGAGCCACTCTCGCTGGAGGGTTTCTTGTCCGAGGTGGACGGTTTGGCCTTGGGCGGTAATTTCGACAAGCCGATCGCGCAGTTGATCCATTAACTGGCGGTTGACGAGAATTCCGTTCAAGCGGGATCTGGTGCGTAGAGCACCGCTTGATGCGTTAATTTCCCGGCTGCAAACGGCTAAATTTCCGTCTATGGGTTCGATTTCTTGCTCGCCCAGCCACAAAGCTGCGGCTTTGTCCAATTCAAAGGTAGCTTCCAATATTGCCCGCGCTGCTCCGGTGCGAATCGATCGGCGATCGACTTTCCCGCCCAAAACTGCATCGATCGCATCTAGGATAATCGATTTACCAGCGCCGGTTTCCCCTGTAAATACGTTCAAACTCGGGCCAAATTCTATATCCAGGCAGTCAATTAAGGCAAAGTTTTCTATTCTGAGAGATATTAACATTGGCGATTGAGAATTGCAACAATTTTAGATTTTAGATTTTAGATTGATTAGTAATTTTAATCTAAAATATCGGGCTCGGCTTTTCAATAATTGGATGGGTAATGGGTAATTCGGAGTTGGCTCCGCCAATCCCATTCTCCCCCGTGTCCCATTTGCCGCGTTTCATGCTGATTTTCATCTAGAATACTTTTGATTTTGCCACGTTCTATGGAGTCTCAACCTTAATGCAAAATAAATTTCTGTTTCCCATTGCTCTATTAAGTGTTGTCTTGATTGGAGCTTTTGGGTGGAATCTGCACCAAGACAAGCAGCGAGTCCATGAATTAACCCTGGCGACTGGAACGAAAAGCGGGAATTATTATCCTTTCGGGCAGGCAATTGCTGAGGTAGTTACGCAACAAAATCCGCGTCTGCGAATTCGAGTTATTGAGAGTCAAGGTGCTGAGGAAAATATGCGCCTGCTTCAGGCAAATGAGGTGCAGTTAGCCATCGTGCAGAACAATACAGAGGGGGGGCCTGCGGCGAGGGTAGTGGCTGCTTTGTTTAAGGAGGTTTTTCACTTAATTGTTTCGGAAAAGTCTGGCATTCAAAATGTTGCTGATTTGCAGGGAAAAAATATTGCGCTGATGGCTGAAGGCAGCGGTTCTTACACTTCTTTTTGGTTGGTCAGCAAACATTACGGTTTGAAAGAAAGCGATTTTAAATTTACTGCTGGCTCTTGGGATGATGCTACTAAGTTGTTTGCTAGCGGCGAGGTTGATGCTATTTTTAGGGTGCTACCTCCGGGGAGCAATGTTGTTAGCGATTTGTTGCAAAATACCCAGGGCAAATTGGTGCCGATTGACCAAGGAGCTGCGATGAAAATTAAAGTGCCTTATCTGGAAGCTGATATGATTCCTAAAGGTACTTACAAGGCAGATCCTCCGGTTCCTGATGCGGATTTACCCAGTGTTGGAGTGCAGGCTAATCTGCTGGCTGGGGAGGATCTAGATCCGATAATCGTCAAGGAAATTACGCGAATTTTGTTCGAGTACCGCCGCAACTTGGTAGCTGCTAATTCCCTGGGAGCTATGATTAGTCAGCCGGGAGGCACCGGGAGTTTGTCTTTGCCCGTTCATGAGGGGGCTCAGGCTTATTACGATCGCGAAAAGCCGGATTTTGTTGCTGCTAATTCTGATGCTATCGGTTTGTTTGTCTCCATCGGCACTCTTTTGGCTTCTTGGCTTTGGCAGTTGCGATCGCGCTTTTTGCAGAAACAAAAAAATCGAGCTGATAAATTTAATTTGGATATTTTAAGTTTGATCCAACAAATTCGCCAAGCGAAAGCTTTGGAAGAAATTGATCGGTTGCAGGCAGAGTTATTTAATATTTTTAATCAAGTGATTGTGGATTTGGATGAAGATCGGATTGATTCAGAATCGTTTCAATCTTTTACTTTTACTTGGGAAACTGCGATTAAGATTGCAGGGGAGCGAGAAAAAATGCTGCGGAATGTGCAGTTTGTTTCCTATTCTTTAGAATCTGATGCGACTCTTATCAAAGAGCGGGAGATTTAATTTATATTCCTCGTTGGCACTTGGGCTTGAGCGCCTGGAGGTTCGTAGTTGCGCTCTTTGCGCCCCAAAGTTTGTAGTTGAACTCAAGTCCTAAAGCGCAACTACAAACGCAATGGCTGCGTAATTCAGCAATTTCTACTCCTTTGAGCCGATGAAGCCTAAGTGTTTCCAAGCAGCGGCTGTGGCAATTCTGCCCCGACTTGTCCGCTGCAAAAATCCGATTTGCATTAAATACGGTTCGTATACATCCTCAATTGTTTGAGTGTCTTCTCCTGTGGAAGCTGCGAGAGTTTCTAAACCCACCGGGCCGCCGTTAAAGTTTTCGATCATTGCTGTCAAAAGGCATCGATCAGTCCAATCCAAACCTAGCGGATCGACGTTGAACAGTTCGAGGGCGACTGAGGCAACTTCGCCATTAATTGGCTTTAATTTTTTGACTTCGCTGTAGTCTCTAACTCGTCGCAGCAAGCGGTTAGCGATCCGGGGCGTTCCGCGAGCTCGGCGGGCAATTTCTGTGGCTCCTTCTGGGGTGATTTGAGTGTCGAGAACTTGGGCACTTCTTTGGACAATTAGACTGAGTTCGTCTATTTCGTAGTAGCGCAATCTTTGGATCAAGCCGAAGCGATCGCGCAATGGAGATGTCAGGGACCCGACTTTTGTGGTTGCTCCTACTAAGGTAAAGGGTTTCAGGGGAATGCTGCGAATTTTGGCGCTTTTGCCTTGACCGATCGTAATATCTAACCGACAGTCTTCCATTGCCGGATAGAGGATTTCTTCTGTAACTTTAGATAAACGGTGAATTTCGTCTATAAACAGCACGTCGCCTGCTTTGAGGTTGATCAGCAATCCGACAATATCTCGCGGTTTTTCTAAAGCTGGGGCGGTGGTGATTTTGCATTCAACTTCCATTTCTGCTGCTAGAATTAGCGACATTGTGGTTTTTCCTAACCCTGGAGGCCCGTAGAGTAACAGGTGATCCATAGGTTCGCCGCGAGATTTAGCTGCTGCAATTGCGATCGCCAAAACTTCTCTCAAGTCTTTTTGCCCGATGTATTCAGCTAAGCGCTGGGGTCGGATTTTGTCGTCTTGTTTGCTATTGATTTCGTCGGGTAGTTCTTGCGCTTCTACCAGAGATTCCGCCTGGGGTTTGGCGGCTTTTTTGCGACGGGCCGGGGCTATGTCTTCGGGTAGATTTTGGTCGGAGGGCTGTTGTTTGGAGGAGATAATAGCCATATTTATCTGCGATCGGGCAGCGGGAATTGTTTACAATTATTGGCAGAATCTTGACAATTATTGAGTTCGTTATGAGTATTCCATCTTCTTTGTTAGCATCGGAAAGCATAACTTTTGAGGGGGCGATCGAGCTGACTCAATCTTTACTGTCGTTCATTGAGGCCGATCGACTTTTACAAGCCGACATCCAGCAAGCTGTTACATCTCTGGTGAAAACACAGAACGGTGCTAGGGGGTTTTTTGTCACCTATCTAACGGACGATCGACAGGAGGCAGATCACCCGTCACCCGGAGTAGTCGAGGCGCTGCGATCGGCTCCTGAGATCGTAGCAGAACTGCTGGTGAAAAATTTGGCGATGTCGGCGGCAATGGTTGTACATCATTCGCGCCAGCAAAAGGAGGAAATGGCGGCCGATTCTGCTAGAGTGCAGGAGCGATCGCGCAATTTAATTCAAATGCTGCAAATCCAAGCCTGTCAAACTATAGCGTCGCAAATGCTAGAAAGTTTGCAGAATGCCAACGGCGAGTATGAAAAATTTTTCCAGCGGTGGGGCTACGACGACGAGCAAAAACTAGCGATCGGTTCGGCAGTTCGATCGGCGATCGGCTAAAATAACCTCCGAAGGAAGGGGAAAGAAGAAAGAAAAAAGAAGCCCAAGCCAGGGTGGCAGATGCTTGATCAAAACGACGGGGCTGTGGAATAATTGCGGTTTAGCAAAAGCTGCACAATTGTAGCTTGAGTTGATTTAGGTGTGAAGCTAGTGAACGAGGGCGAAAAAATTGCAGAGAACTGTGAAAGGAGTTGCCCAAAAGGCCCGAAAGCTGGGCGGCAGGCTGCCCAGAAGTACGCCCCGGCGCTGGGCGAAGCTGAATCTGCTGGCAACCTTGGTGCGCCGGGACTTGGAAGCTCAATACAAAGGCTCGATTCTGGGCAATTTGTGGCCGCTGCTGAATCAGCTATCGCAATTGGTGATTTACACATACGTATTTTCGATCGTCCTCAAGGTAAAGCTCAGCCTTGCAGGCTTCCCAGAAAACAGCGACATTACATTTGGAGTCTGGCTGTTTGCAGGTTTGCTGCCTTGGAGTGCCTTCACCAGCGGTTTGATCAAGTCGGGAGTATCGGTGGTCGGGCAGCCGAATTTAGTGAAAAAAGTGGTATTTCCTCTCGGTTTGCTGCCGCTAGTGCCGATTTTTACAGCTTTTATTGAAAGTTCTCTGGGTTTAGCAGCTTTGATTGTGATAGTAGCAGTGTCGTCGCAAAAGCTCAACGCTACTTTATGCTTGCTGCCGCTGGTGTGGATACCTCAGTTGCTGATAACTGCTGGTTTGGGATATTTGACAGCGGGCTTGACTGTATTTTTGCGAGACATTCCTCAGACATTAGGTGTTATTCTAAATTTTTGGTTTTATTTGACGCCGATCGTCTACCCAGCATCAATCATCCCCCAAGAGTGGCGAGCGTGGATATTTTGGCTAAATCCAATGGCCGCCATCTCGGAGGTTTATCGAGACCTCATACTGCTTGGAGAAGTTAAGCATTGGGGCGAATGGGGTGTCGCCACGCTAATTTCTGCTGCTATATTTTGTGGAGGTTTGGCGGTTTACCGGCGTTTGCGTCCCGCTTTTGCTGACGTACTGTAAATTTGTTTGAGATCTACAGTCAATCTAAAATCTAAAATCTAAAATCTAAAATCGATTGTGCTGTAAATATGTTTGAGATTTCAAGTCAATCTAAAATCTAAAATCTAAAATCTAAAATCGATTGACTGCCGCCAATGACAGAAAATGTAATTTCACTAAAAAATGTTTCCAAATGCTTTAAGCGGTACGATCGTCCTGGAGACCGCTTAAAGGAAATTATTTACCCCAGCAAAAAACTGGCTGACGAATTTTGGGCCCTACACGACATCAATCTGGAAATTCCTCAAGGACAAACTCTGGGAATAGTCGGTCGCAACGGTTCGGGAAAAAGCACTCTCCTGCAAATAATTGTAGGGACGCTGACTCCTACCGCAGGAAGCGTGGATGTTAAAGGGCGAGTCTCCGCTTTGTTGGAACTCGGAAGCGGGTTTAACCCGGAATTTACCGGGCGACAAAATGTGTTTTTTAACGCTCAGTTACTGGGATTCAATCAAAAAGAAACTGAAGAAAAATTTGACGATATAGCTGCTTTTGCTGATATTGGCGATTTCATCGAACAGCCAGTCAAGACTTATTCTAGCGGTATGTTTGTCAGGCTAGCTTTTGCCGTTGCGACTAGCGTCGAGCCAGATATTTTGGTGGTTGACGAGGCGCTTTCGGTGGGAGACGAAGCTTTTCAACGCAAGTGTTTTGCCCGCTTGCAAAGCATTCAGGAAGGTGGCGGAACAATTTTATTTGTTTCTCACGCTGCTACTTCTGTGGTGCAACTTTGTACCTCGGCAATTTTAATGGATAGCGGTGAATTGCTGCTCGCTCACACGCCGAAGGTGGTAATTTCTAAGTATCAAAAACTGATTTATGCCGATCCGGATCAGGTTTTGGGGTTGAAGTCAGATATTCGAGCTCTGAACCAACTGACAAAACAGGAAAGTCAAGATCAGCTTCAGGATGCTAATTTAGAAAGCACAAAGAGGGAAGTTAAACCAGAGCAACATCTCTCTAAACCCAAGGAATATTATGATGAATTTTACGATCCGGGGATGATACCGTCGAATACGGTAAGGTATCCGTCTCGCGGAGCGGAAATTATCAACCCCCACATCGAGACGCTGAAGGGAAATGTGGTAAATCACTTGATCGGTCGTCAAGATTATATTTATACTTACTCTGTCACTTTCTCCCGGTCAACTTCCAAAGTTAGGTTTGGAATGTTGATTAAAACAATTAGCGGTTTTGAGTTGGCGGGTGCTTCTTTGAAGGCTTCTACTCAGTCAGTTAGGTATGTGGAAGCAGGAACGACAATTGTAGTGAAGTTTCAGTTTAAATGTTTGCTGAATCCCGGTGTTTATTTTCTGAATGCTGGCGTTGTGGGAACGGTTGATGGAGATTTAACTTATCTGGATCGCTGTGTTGATGTGGCGATGTTTAGAGTTCAGTCTTGTACTGAGTCTTGCGGTAACGGCATCGTTGACTTGCTGATCGAACCGTGTTTAACTGTTGTTAATGCTGATTCTCTAGTAAAAGAGCAGTCAACAGAGGTGATCTAAAATTCTGTAAAAACAATGAGCAATATCAATTTAGATTTAGTCGAAAATCCCGTAATCAAAGCATTTATTCAAGATCAAGCTAAGTTGCCGGAAAATTTTAAACTGAATATCTGCGAAGACGATGAAATGTATTTGTTCAGCTTGAACAACGTCAAAGACGATCGCGATCGGGCTTTGGTGCGCTATTATTCGATCGGGCGTCGCATCTTGGATACAGTTAAACAAGTTGTGGAATGGCATTTTGGCAGTTTTGAAAATGTACCTTCTTTTCTAGATTTTGCCTGCGGTTACGGTCGATTTACCAGATTTTTGATTCAGGAAATACCGCCGGAACGAATTTGGGTTTCTGATATTTATGCTAACGCGGTTAAGTTTCAAACTGAATACTTGGGGGTCAACGGTATTGTCTCAACTGGAAAGCCAGAAAATTATTTAATTGGCCGCAAGTTTGACTGCATTCTGGCTAATTCTTTTTTCAGCCATATGCCGGAAAGAACTTTTACAAGTTGGTTACAAAATTTGTACGATTTGTTGACTCCTAACGGCATTTTGATGTTCAGCGTTCACGATGAGTGTTTGCGCCTAGCCAGTATAGAAATGCCTGCCAATGGTATTTTGTTTAGTCCTCAAAGCGAAAGCCAGTCTTTAGATAAGGAGGAATACGGCACAACTTATGTAACTGAAAAGTTTGTGAGAGAATGTGTCGCGCGAGTTAGCGGAGGCAAAGCTTTTGTTCACCGCATCAAAAAAGGCATCTGCAGATTTCAGGATTTGTATGTTGTCACAAATGAGCTAGTTAGAGATTTTTCGGAGTTGAAATTTAATCATCACCCGGAAGGATATATTGATGTTGCTGCTTTTACAAATAAGGAGAATTTGTATCTAGAAGGATGGGTAGCTGATGTGAATCTCAACGGTCGAATTGAGGAGCTGCAAGTGCTGGTAAACGGCGAGGTTGTACAGAGGTGCGAGCCTTTTTACGATCGCCCTGATGTAGCTGGATATTTTGAAACTGATGGGGCTTTGCAGTCGGGTTGGAGCTGTTATTTACCCAAAAACACTGTCGGGCTGCAGGATGTGTTAATAGTCAAAGCAATCAATAACTATGGTTGGGAATGGATTCTGGAAACTTGCACGGTTAAATCGCTGGTTAACCAAAGACAATCGCAGTCTTTATTGGGTTCTACTCAGACAAAACTCAAATTACTTGAGACTCAGTTAGAGTCGGCTAGGATAGAATGGGAGCAAAATCAAAGTAAGTTAATGATTACTGAAACAAAGTTGGAAGAATCTCAAACAAGTTTGCAAGAAGCTCAAACTCAATTAGTTTCAGCTCAAACACAATTGGAGCAAACTCAAAATCAGTTAGTAGCTGTGCAAATGCAGTTGGAAAAAACTGAAAATCAACTAATTAATCTCAAGCAAGAACTAGAGCAAGCGAAGTGTCGGGTTTTAGCAATGGAAAGCAGCAAGTTCTGGAAGATGAGAAGCGCGTGGTTTCAAGTCAGGCGCTCCCTGGGCTTAGCAGGAGAGTAGCGAGTAAATTTGGTTGGTGTGGGTATTAGGGCGAGGGAGATAAATTGTGAGTACAAATGACAGCAAACCGTCGGTTTTTATTGTTACCGGAATGCACCGTTCCGGTACGTCTTTAACAGCTTCTTTGTTTCAGAAAGTGGGGGTTGATATTGGTAAAAAGTTAGTGGGCCCGGCCGACGGAAATGTGAAAGGTCATTTCGAGAATGTTGATTTTGTGGAGTTTCACAAAAGTGTTTTGCGATCGCACGGTATTGATGAACTCGGATGTACGTTTGAAAAAACGATTCCGGTAGCAGCGGAATACGTGGAAATCGCCAAAAGGGCGATCGACCAAAATCAACAAACTCACAAACATTGGGGTTGGAAAGACCCGCGAACAGCCCTTTTTTGGGATTTTTGGCTGACTTTGCTCCCCGAAGCTAATTTTATCTGTGTTTATCGATCGCCCTGGGAAGTAGTAGATTCTCTTTACCGCCGGGGAACCGATCTCAGCTTGCTGCAAAATCCCGAAAAGGCAGTAAAAATGTGGATTCACTACAATCAACAAGTTTTAGAACTTTACGAACGTTTCCCCCATCGCTGTCTCCTAGCCAACGTTTATCCCATCGGCAACACTCCTGAACTTTTCCTCGATCGAGTCAACGAAAAATTTAATGTTAACTTAGGTGCGATACCGGGCGACAATTTTGAAGAATCTTTATTAGTCAACGATATTGTCAAAAGTCACAGACCGAGTTTAATAGAAAAATATTTTCCCGAAGCATTAGAACTATATGAACTTTTGGAAACCCAAGCTGGCAATCTCAGCAGCGACTCGAAAGGTGCGATCGATCAAGTTATTCATTTCCCAGCATCTCCAATCTGGCCATTTGAAGATTGGCTAAAAATCCGCTTGCTGGAAAAACAACAAAAAACTAGCTCTTCCGAACTCAAACAGTGGCAAGAACAATTTCACCAGGCCCAGGCGAAAGTGTTGGGATTAGAGACAGAATTAGGAGCAACTCAAGTACAGCTTGCAGGCAAAGAATCAAATTTTCAAGAAGCTTTAGCAAAACTCCTCGGATTAGAAACCGAATTAGGACAAACTCAGGTACAGCTTGCAGGCAAAGAATCACAATTTCAAGAAGCTTTAACAAAAGTCTTAAAATTAGAAGCAGAATTAGGGCAAACTCAGGTACAGCTTGCAGGCAAAGAATCGCAATTTCAAGAAGCATTAGCGAAACTCCTCGGATTAGAAACAGAATTAGGACAAACTCAGGTACAGCTTGCAGGCAAAGAATCGCAATTTCAAAAATCTTTAGCGAAAGTATTAGAATTAGAAGCCGAATTAGGGCAAACTCAGGTACAATTTGAAGAGACTGAATTTATATTGCAGCAAAAGTTAGCTGAGTTAATTCAGCTAGAAACAGCACAAAGTCAAAATCAGGAAAGATTAAAGGATACTCTGGAAAAATTAGAACACTCCCGCCAGGAAAATGAAAATTTTCGGGCAGAACTTGCTACAATCAAGTCTTCAATAGGGTGGCAACTGAGAGAAAAGTTGTGGGAAGTTCAGCGCAAAATCCGCGACTTGTTCCCTAAATTTATTTTTTCGTTAGATCAACCCACTACTTGGCAAGTTTGTGATTCCAACCTGCTAATTGTCGGCTGGGTTTTTAACCAAAAAAGAGAGACTAAAGCAGTCCGGGCCAGAATTAAAGACCAGAGTTTTGCAGGCGTTTACGGCATAGATAGAAGTGATATAGCGCTAGCACACTATAATATTGCTGCTGCGAAGAAATCAGGTTTTACAATTCAATTGGAAGCGCCTGCCGGACGACACGAAGTGCTACTGGAAGCGCAAGACGATCGAGGTAAATGGCATCTTTTGGCAGCTTATCCGTTGTTAGTTTCAACGATTCAAGCATCGTTAGATGTACCGGTGGTGTGGGAACAGCGTCAGGGTCAAATTTTGTTTGCAGGTTGGTGCTGCCACCACGATCACAAAATTGCTAAATTAAGCTTGTTGTGCGGCGATACTTCTGTAGAATGCGCCTACGGTTTGCGCCGAAAAGATGTCGGCGAAGTGTTCCCCGACTGGGTTAACAGTTCGGAAAGCGGTTTTGAGACCCTTGTGGATTTGCCGCCAGGGGAATGGCACGTTTCTCTGCAAGCGGAGTTAGAAACCGGGGAAATTTTGTATTTTCAAGCGCCGAAAAAATTGACTGTGCGGCGCTACAATATCTGGCAGCGAAGTACAGATAAATTTGAGGAGTTATCAAGGTTTACAGCCGCAATTCAGCAGCGGGCGAAGGAAAGAAAACAGCGTCTCGGCAGAATTGTGCCGATGCCTTGGGAAATTGTGAAGGTGATTCGCCAGTTGGGGAAGATTTATCGCCAGCAAAAACAGTTTACTGCGCCGGGAGATTTGCTGCCGCCTGCGGGTTTTGTGGTGCCTCAACCCATTGATAGGTATGACGCTTGGCTTCAGGTGAATCAGTGGAACGATCGCGCGCGCGATTACTTGATTTCTCGGTTAAAATCCTGCCGGGAACCCCTGCCAAAAATTTCGGTAGTAATGCCAGTTTACAACCCGCAGATAGATTTTCTCGAAAGTGCGCTCGACAGCGTAATCAATCAAGTTTATCCAAACTGGGAACTCTGCATTGCCGATGATTGCAGCACCGATTTCACTGTTGCTGAAAATTTGAAAGGCTGGGTTCAAAAGGACGATCGTATCCGCATCACATTTCGTACAGAAAACGGCAACATCAGCGCAGCCACCAACAGCGCCGCCGCCCTCGCAACAGGCGACATCATCCTGTTTTTAGACAACGACGACGAACTCACTCCCGACGCGTTAGGCGAAGTCGCCCTATATTTTGCCGCGCATCCAGCTACCGACTTTCTCTATTCCGACGACGACAAAATCGACACTAAAGGTCGCCGATTCGCCCCGCAATTCAAACCGGAATGGTCGCCAGAACTGCTGCTTTCCTATATGTATCTCGGTCATTTGTGCGCCGTGAGAAGACACATTTTTGAACAAATAGGAGGTTTGCGGATAGGTCTTGAAGGCTCGCAAGATTACGATTTTGCCTTGAGAGCCACCGAAATTTCTCGCCACGTCGCGCACCTGCCGTTAGTGCTGTATCACTGGCGAACCGCACCCGGTTCTACAGCCATATCTGGGGCCGCGAAACCCGCCAGTTTTGCCGCAGGTCAACAAGCCATTCAAGACGCACTAAACCGCCGCAAAATTAACGGCAATGTCGCTCAGCACGCATGGGCGATCAAAGAAAATTTGGGCATATTTGCCCAGGATTTCCCGGATAATGGCCCATCAGTAACGGTAATTATTCCTACTAAAAATCAGCTTAAATTGCTGAAAGCCTGCCTGGATTCTCTAGAAACTACAACCTACAAAAATTATCAAGTTGCCGTTATCGACAACGAAAGCGACGACCCTAAAACTCTGGAATATTTAAGCCAATTAACTTGCCAAGTTTTGAGAATAAAAAATCCTGGGGGCAAGTTTAGTTTTGCAGCAATTAACAACCGCGCTGCCGAACAAGTTGACAGCGAATATGTGTTGTTTTTGAACAACGATACTGAAGTAATTAACCCGCGCTGGCTGAGTCAAATGGTGGGATATGCTCAAATTCCCGCAGTGGGTGCAGTCGGCGCGAGGCTGTTATATCCAGACGGCAGAATTCAGCACGCGGGCGTAATTCACGGGCTGCATCACGGTTTGGCGGGTCACGCTTTTAAGCTGATGGACAAGAATAATCGAGGCTATCTTTCTCAAGCGATGGTAACGCGAAATTACTCTGCGGTAACAGCCGCTTGCACGATTACTCCGCGTCAATTGTTCTTAGAATTGGGCGGTTTTGATGAGGAGAATTTTGCTGTTGCTTACAATGATGCAGATTACGGATACCGATTGTTAGAACGCGGTTATCGGTGCGTATATTGTCCCGATGCCGAGTTGTTGCACAAAGAGGGAACTTCTAGGGGTTTTACCGACAATCCTCAAGAAGTGGCGGCTTTTAGGCGTAAGTATGCGGGCAAAAATGACAGTTTTTACAGTCCTCATTTGTCTTTAGAAGATGAGTATTTTCATATTCAACCTCGACGGGTTTTTATGAAGGAAGAAGAGAGAAGGAAGAAGGAAGAAGGAAGAGGGAAGAAGGAAGAAGGTTATACATTGGAAGTTTCCGATTCTGGTTTGTTGGTAGCAGAAGCAGAGAATTTGATTCATCCTGTTAGAGTTTTGATGTGCAGCAATTCGCTGGATTTTACTGGTGCGCCGCTGCATCAGTACGAAATTGCGGTGAAATTGGCGGCAGAGGGTGTGGTTAAGCCGATCGTACTTTGCACAACAGACGGACCCCTGCGTCAAGCTTACGAACAGCAGGGAATTGAAGTAATTGTGCGCGACAATCCTCTCGAACACATCTACCAGCGCGATGCTTACGATGAAGCCATCCGCAGTTTTAGCACAGAAATTGCAAGTTTAAAAGTAGATACAATTTATGCCAATACTTTAGAAAACTTTTTTGTAGTTGATGCGGCGTACCAAATCGGAATTCCTGTGGTGTGGAACGTGCACGAAAGCGAACCTTGGCAAACTTATTTTAACAGGTTTGGTTCGGAGATTGCGGCGAGAGCTTTAGAGTGTTTTCGCTTTCCTTACAAGGTGATTTTTGTGGCGGATGCAACGCGGGACAGGTATTTGCCTCTCAACAGCCACCACAATTTTACCGTGATTCACAACGGCTTAGATTTGAGCAAACTGGAAAATTCGGACAATTCTGAATTGCCTAGAAAAAGTTTAGGTGTTGCAGCGGAAGATGTGGTAATTTTGCTGCTGGGAACGGTATGCGAACGCAAAGGTCAGCAGGATTTAGTTAAAGCACTTTCACTTTTGCCTGACAAATGGCACAATAAAATTAGGTGTTTTATTGTGGGCGATCGCCCGAGTATTTACAGCAATAAATTAGCCGATTTGGTGGGGGAGTTGCCAGAAGAGTTGCGGGAAAGGGTGACAGTAGTCCCGGAAACTGGGGAGACTGGAAAATATTACAAATCCGCTGATATTTTTGTTTGCACTTCTCGCGTCGAAAGTTTTCCAAGAGTGATTTTGGAGGCAATGTCTTGCGATTTGCCAATTATTACAACCCCTGTTTTTGGAATTAGAGAACAAGTGAGGCCTGGAATTAATGGTTTGTTTTATACGCCAGATCGCCCGGACGAATTAGGTGCAGCTTTGATTAGTTTACTGGAGGATAAATCTTTACGGCAGCAGTTAGCTGAAAACGCTAAATATGTCTTGGATTCACTTAATACTTTTGAGGAAATGACTCAAGCTTATGCAGAGATTTTCTGCGAAGCATATTTCAGCCGTCATTAGTCATCTTACAGTGCCAGCCTCCGCCCCAGTGAAGGGCAGTAACTCACCTCGTAGACTTTTGGCAGGATTTAATATAATTTGCCAAGAATTGCGGAACATATTGAAAATTGAGCCATCAATACTATAAAATAATCAAAAATGAACGATGATAAAATGACCGATCGCCCAAGAGTAGATTATGAAAGGGCATGGGACAGTTACGCCCAACAGTGGCAAAAAACTAATGCCGAACTTGCCCATATTGGCGACGAATGGATAGGTAAAGCTGCCGGTGCCGCCAACTCCTTAGCCGAATACGAAGCGCTGATAGAACAGCAATTTATTGCGCCGTACATCAAAAAAGAACATACGGTTTTAGAAATTGGTATCGGCGGGGGAAAAACCGGTTCGCTGCTGCTGAAATATTGCGATCGACTAATTTGTGCCGACATTTCCAGTCAAATGCTGCAAGCCGCGCGATCGCGCTTAGGAGACGATCGCGTTTCTTACGTCAAACTCGACGGTTTAACATTAGACGGCATCGCCCCAGGTTCAGCCGATGTCTGCTTTTGTTACGATACAATGGTACACGTAGAGCCGGTAGATATATTCAACTATCTGACTCGAATTCCCAAACTGCTGCGAGGCGATCGAATTTGTGTGTTTCACCACACAAATATTTTTAGCGAATTAGGGTGGCAAAAATTCGCCACCGAGTGGGACAAAAACTTGCTAGGGCACAGAGACGGCACAGCCTTTTCAATTATGACTGATACAATTATGGAAAAATTTCTCCATCATTTAAACTATGAAATCATCCTGAAAAATACATCTTCAGTACCGCGAGATTGCGTCTGGATCTGCAAAGCACCAACCCCCAGTGAATAAAACCAAAGCTTTTTAGGTGAATCAAAATATTTTATTCCAACTAACGACAGAAAACAGTCACCAGTTAACAGAAAACAGTCAACAGACAACAGTCAATGAAAGCATTATTTCTCCATCCCAACTTTCCCGCCCAATACCGCCACATTATCACGGCTTTAGGCGCCGATCCCAAAAATCAAATTGTTTTCGGCACTAAAAATGAGCGACCAGAGTGGAACATTCCCGGCGTTCGCAAAGCAGCATTTACCCCCAGCCGGGAACCCCACGCCCAGACTCACCAATACGTCCGCCCTTTAGAAAGTGCCGTCATCTACGGACAAGCCGTATTTAGAATGGCAGAACAACTCAAAGCAGATGGTTTTGTCCCCGATATTATCTGCGGACATTCCGGTTGGGGGCCGACATTGTTTGTCAAAGAAGCCTTTCCAAATACGCCGCTTTTGTGCTATTTCGAGTGGTTTTATCATGCTATTGGTTCAGACGCAGATTTCGACCCAGCGGAACCTTTAACAGTTGACGATATGGCCAGAATTAGAATCAAAAATGCGCCGATTCTGATCGATTTATATTCTTGTGATTGGGGTTTGTCTCCCACTTATTGGCAGCGATCGCAATTCCCGCCCGAACTACAACAAAAATTATCCACACTCCACGACGGCGTAGATACCGATTACTTCAAACCAGACCCCGGTGCTAAACTGGTTTTACCTAACTTAGACTTGTCTGGCGTGGATGAAATTGTCACCTACGTATCGCGGGGAATGGAACCTTACCGGGGTTTTCCCGAATTCATTGAGTCGATCGCCTATGTGCAAGAACGCCGCCCCAACTGTCACGTCGTAATCGTTGGTTCCGAAAGAGTTTGTTATGGGCGTTCTTTACCCAACGGCGAGTCTTACAAGGACTATATGCTCAAAAAAGTCCCCCTAGACTTGTCGCGAGTTCACTTTGTCGGGCCCCTACCTTACGGACTTTATCTAAAAGTAATTCAAGCATCCGACGTACACGTTTATTTGACCAGACCTTTTGTGCTATCTTGGTCCATGATTGAATCTCTATCAACCGGATGTTTAGTAATCGGTTCCGACACAGGACCAGTCAGAGAAGTTATCCGCGATGGAGAAAACGGTTTGCTAGTCGATTACTTCTCACCGAAACAAGTAGCCGATCGGATTGATGAAGTTTTAGACCATCCTACCCGCATGGCAGAAATTCGCATCAAAGCCCGTCAAACCGCCTTAGAACGCTACAGTTTAGCTAAAATGCTGCCGCAACATTTACAACTAATTGAGCAAGTAGCAAATCGTTCCATGCCACCTACAGTTGGTATGGAACCAGAACGGGAATTAGCAGCATCTTTTGCAGTGAGAATTTAGCAATAAAGTTAGTCAAGACGACGCGCTGCATAATAGCGGGATGATTTTGATTTTTTTGTGGGATGGACGTCCCGCCGGTCCGGCTTATTTTTGATTTTTTTGTGGGATGGGCGTCGCGCCCGTCCCGTGTATTTTCGGGCGTTGCATAATGGAAGTATAAACTGTCCTAAATTTTTCCTAAATGTGAATCCGCCCCAATCAGCAATAGCAAAGGAGCATCTCATATTGGTAAAAATACTTCTTCTCCTTCCTTCTGACTCCTGCCTCAAAACTCCAATTTCTAGCTTGGCTGCAAAAGTGAGATGCTCCCGAAAGCTTCTATCGGTTTCTTACTTCATTACCTAAAGTATGGGAATATCCCCCTGCCCGATCGATTTTGATATAGTTGTGCAACCCTTAAAAGTTATTAAACTCCCGTTTTGTTAAAATCAACTAAGAAATCCCTAAAGCTGTTTCAGACACCGTAATTAAATTATTAGCAAAAATTTTCTGGTTAATTGGAATATCAATAATAAAGATTGCCCCCTGATTAGGAGCTGAAATACAATTGAGCTGCCCCCCGTGTTTATCCACTACAATCTGATGGGAAATTGACAGCCCAATACCAGTACCCTTCCCGATAGGCTTAGTAGTAAAAAATGGCTCAAATAGGTGTTGGCTAATTTCTTCTGTCATCCCAGGCCCGTTATCCTTAATATGAATTAACACCCGATTAGAGTCTGTGACCTCCGTGCGAATGAAAATCTTAGAAGGATTAGCTTTCATTTCACTTAACGATCTCGTCGTATTATAATCATCTATGGCATCAATGGCATTAGCAACAAGATTCATAAACACCTGGTTAAGCTGACCCGCATAACACTCTACCAGAGGCAGATTGCCGAATTCTTTAACCACCTCAATTGCAGGTCGATCGCCCCTTCCTTTAACACGGTTATGCAAAATTAACAGAGTGCTATCAATACCCTGGTGAATATCCACTGGTTTCATCTCAGATTCATCCAATCGCGAGAAGATTCGCAGCGACTGAACAATTTCGCGAATTCGGTCTACACCTACCTTCATTGAACTCAGCAATTTAGGTAAGTCTTCCACCAAAAAATCTAGTTCTATTTCGTCTATTTTTTGTTCAATTTTTGGACCTGCCTCCGGAAATTCTTGGTGATAAAGATTGACTAGATCAATCAAATTTTGGGTATAATCATGAGCGTAAGAAACATTCCCAAAAATAAAATTAACGGGATTATTGATTTCATGGGCTACACCTGCAACAAGCTGACCTAGAGAAGACATTTTTTCGCTCTGCACAAGTTTAGTCTGCGTGATTTGTAATTCTAGAAAAGCCTTTTCTAAACATTTAGTTTGGCTTCGCAATTGAGCTTCCGATTGTTGCAATCCCGCCTCTGCTTGCAGACGCTCTTGAATCTCCTGTTTGAGCAATTGATTGGATTGCAAAAGTTCAGCCGTCCTTTCCTCCACTCGCCTTTCCAACTCCGATGCCAGCTTCAACAGCGAGGATTCCGCTTCGACACGCTGTTCGATTTCTGCTTGCAAGCACACATTTTTATCTAAGAGTTTTTTCGACAGGTTGCGGAGCTTCATGTGGACATTAACACGAGCTAAAACTTCTTCATGCTGAAGAGGCTTAGTAATATAATCCACCGCACCCAGACTCAAACCTTTAACCTTATCCACCGTATCAGCAAGAGCAGTCATAAAAATCACGGGAATGTCTCTCGTTAAATCATTCGCTTTCAAACGGCGACAAGTTTCAAACCCATCTATTCCGGGCATGAGCACATCCAACAGGATCAGATCCGGTGGGGCATATTCTACCTTCTGGAGAGCACTTTGCCCATCTCTAGCTACCAATACCTTGAAGCCAAAATCTGCCAAAAAATCGAACAGGACACCTAAATTAGTCGGAGTGTCATCTACGATTAAAATTGTGCTTTGTTCGGGAAGTTCGTTATTCATTATTTGGCAATCCTATATTTCTTAATAAACTCCAAGATTTGTTGTTCTTCAAATCCTTTCACTAACTGGCGTAGATGCGTAGCAAAGGGCCCCCATTGCTCATTGAGTTCTTCTAACTTTTTAGCTTCCTCCCCAATGGCTCGAAGATCGCCCATCATCGCTAAATTGAATAAAACGGCGATTACCTCATCGGGGGGAGCTATGATTTCAGAACTTAGAGATTTTTTTTCTCCTTCTGCTTTCCTAATCTCTTCCAGATTTTCTTCATAAATCCATTCTAACCCTAAATGAGTACGTAATTTTTCTAAAAGCTCCTCGATTCGTATGGGTTTGGGAATAAAATCATTGCAACCTACCTCAACACTTTGTTGTCGATCAAAATCAAAAACGCTGGCAGAAGTAGCAATCACCACTAACTTAGCCTGATCTAGTGATTTGCGAATCCGGCGCGTTGCTTCTAAGCCACTCATTACGGGCATCATCAAGTCCATTAAAATACAGTCGGGTTTAAACTCGACCACCTTGTTTAAACAGTCCTGACCCTCCGTTGCTTCCAGAATTTCAAATCCTAACGGCTGAAGCATTCCCGCTATGATCGAGCGATTCTGCCACTTGTCATCAGCTATGAGAATCTTTCGCTTTCGGCCTTTGAAACCAACGATTGTGTGGGCATTGGCTTTGGCTGCATTAGTCGCCCATTCCGATACCTCTGGCAAATCTAAATCGAACCAGAAAACGCTCCCTTGTCCTAATGTACTATTCACCTTTATTTCACCGCCCATCATCTGGACTAATTGGCGGCTAATTGCCAGTCCCAACCCGGTTCCTTCAACCTTGTGGTTAGTATCTCCTACTTGATGAAAAGGCAAAAATATGTCTTGCAATTGCTCTGGTGCCATACCCACTCCGGTATCTTCCACTTGAAACCGGATTTTGCCCTCCTGATATCCTACTTTGAATACCACCCCACCTTTTTCGGTAAACTTAATCGCATTGCCGAGTAAGTTGATTAAAACTTGCCGCAATCGTTTTTCATCACCCTGAACGGCAATAGGTAGTTGGGTAATGGGCTCGTAAATCAGGGAAATTCCTTTTTGTTCGGCCCGAATATTACAAATTTCAGCGATGCCTTCCAAAAATTGTGAGAAATGGAAATTACTCAAGTGAATTTCCATTTTTCGGGCTTCGATTTTGGACAGGTCTAAAATATCGTTAATCAGGGTTAAGAGGTGATCGCCACACTGACTAATGACGTTCAGACCATCTTTTTGCTGGTCAGCCAAGTTTTTTTGTCGTTTGAGGATTTGCGTGTAACCTAAAATGCCATTGAGTGGCGTTCGGAGTTCGTGGCTCATATTAGCAAGAAACTCACTCTTGGCAGAGTTGGCGGCTTTCGCTAATTCTTCTGCTTTTTGTAAATGGATATTTTTTTCTTGTAACTGTTGCGTTCTTTCTACCACCTTCGCTTCTAAAGTAGCGTTGGCTGCTGCCAAATCGTTATAAAGACGGGCATTTTCAATCGAAATAGCTGCTTGAGAAGATAAAACTTGTAAAACTTCTAAACGATCGGGAGTAAAAGCACCAGTTGTGAGATTATTTTCTAAGTAAAGAATGCCAGTCAGTTTTCCTTGATGGACGATGGGAGTACATAATACTGACTTGGGTTTTTGGTTGACGATATAATTATCCGCCGTGAAGTTTCCCTCACAACTCGCATCGTTTAATACAACATTTTCCTGAGTTCGGGCAACATAGTTAATCAAAGATATGGGTAGTTGCTGACTTTTTTCTACGGGGATTGTTTGCAGCACTTCTACATCGCTATCTATGCTTCCGTAAGCTTCTATTAGTAGATTTTCAGCTTTTTCTAAAATGAAAATGCCACTTTGAGCACCCGCATTCTCGATCGCAATTTTCATCAATTTCGCCAACAGCTTACTCAGTACAATTTCACCAGAAAGAGCTTGAGATGCTTTGATCACAGTAGCTAAATCTAGAGCTCCTGCACTTCCTCCACTCGTCGAGGTAGTGGTCATCGTGACCTGGCTACGTTGAGTTTCTGGCTTGGCTATCCGGGAAAATATTTGAGGATATCTGGCTTCTAAATCTTTGACTATAGCTTTCGCTCCCCAGCGACTATATCCGTAGTAAGCATCTGTTAAATAAATCCGAGCAATTTTATCTTTAGCGCGGGACAAATAAAACTCTCCTGCTAGTTCGTTGGCTAATGCTTCTTCTTGGATATATCCCTGTTCTTTGGATCCGGCTATGGCGCGATCGTAATAATCAGCGGCTTCTAAAGGTTGTCCCAAAATCCGCGCTTTTTCTGCTTCTACTAAGTCATACTTGTGCTGAAAATTGCACGGCGCATGGAACGCCCAAGTCTTCATTCTTTCTTGGTTAGCTGCTACTACACTTAGATATTTTTCTTTCTCTTTTGGCGAGGCTTTTGAATACAGTGCTAGGAGGGAAAGAGAATGGTAAAAGTTGTCGATACTCATGTGGATTAATCCTGCACCCATGCTGGCGTAGTTTAATGCTAAATGAGCAATTATTACTGTTTGATTAAACTCTTTGAATAAATAAGATAGCATCATTTTGCCGGCATAATAGGCATAGAGCAAAGTCCCATTATTAGAAGCTATAATTCCTGGCAGTAGTTCTTTTTCATTAAAGCTTGCACCTAGTAAATGGTATTTGCCTGAGTTTTTGTCCAGTAAATTGTCAACTATTTGTTGGTGAACTTTCACAAATAAAGTATCATATTCTTGTTTGAGCTGAATGGTCATACAAACATATTTTGCCTGTTCTTGCTCAAGTTTTTGTAGCTCTCCCCCGCTAAAAAGTAAGTGATTGCAATAATTTGCTATACTGTGACAAGCATATTCTATATCTCCAGTTTCTATACCACTTTGAATTGCCTCAACCAAAGATTCTAGGGTTGCCTTAAGCGGATCTTTCCAAAACCTTGCCAGACAATTAAATATACAAATTATTTTGGATTTAAGGGTAAGTGCGTTAAATTGTTCTAGTAAAAAAATAGCTAATTTGCCAAATCGATATCCAGAATCTATGTCTCCTAATCCTCCACAGAGTAACACTCCATACCAAAGATAAGCAAAAGCAGACTCAGGCGAATTTCCATACTTAATAGACAAGGCTATTTTTGTATAAAGAATTTGCGGAAACATCGCAGGATTTACAATAAAAGCTGGTGTTATAATAAGATTTAATATTCGCATAGCTGCGAGTTTATCGGGAACTGTCATTGTCGGCAAGTTAGCTAAATCATCAACTATCAGTTCTTGAGGTGGTTCTGGCTCTAAGCTAATTCCGAACATTTCCAGAACGGCGATTCCATTATCTATAGCTGATATTCTCCGATTTTGAGACATCTCTAATTGAATTATAAGTTCGTAGACCTTGCCTTTTTCCAGAAGGGTTTTCGATTGTTTCAGGGTCGTCTCAGATAAATGTTGCGCTCGCTCATAATTAGTGTTTATATATTCAGTTTCTGCTGCTTCCAGATGGAGGTTAAACGTCAGCTCATATTGACTCTCCCAGCTATTATCGGGGAGTAGTTCTAAACCCACATTCAAATATTTGACAGCCGACTCATAAGCTGTGGCAGCTTTAGCTTTCTGTCCGGCGACCAGATTCAGTTCTGCCAACTCATATCTTTCCACCTCTAAAGTGATTAAATCCGTTCCATAATTTAGTTGGTTAACCAGTGCAAAGATATTTTCTTTTCGTTCTTCAGGGGTTGTGGAATTCAGCAGTAGCTGACCAATTTTTCGGTGAGTTTCTTTTTTCTGCTCGTCGGGTATCAGAGAATAAGACGCCTGTTGCACTCGGTCATGCAAAAACTTGTAGGTGACATTAAACTGCTCGGTTGAGTTTTCTGTAAATATTTCCGATTCAAATAGCAGGGGGATTTTGTAGGAATTATTTAGTGGCAGAACGAAACCAGCTTGTAGCGCTTCCCATAAATCCCTGGCCGTCTCTGACTGAGATTTTTTATTAGCAATTGCCAAAACTTCTAAACTAAATTTATCTCCTATACAGGCCGCTAATTTTAAGACATTCTGGGTCTGAGACGACAGCTTTTGAATTTGGCTAACCATCAATTCGACTACATTATCGCTGATATCAATGCCTTGAAGCAGTTGAATATCCCACTGCCAGCAAACTTGATTGAAATCAAAGGATAGGAGTTGGTCTTGATAAAGGGATTTGAGCAGTTGAGTTAAGAAAAAGGGATTCCCCTGGGTTTTCTGAAAAACTAACTCAGCCAGGGTCAAAACTTGGGAAATTTGACTGCGAAGGGTTTCGCTCACTAATTGGTTGACATGAGATATATCCAAAGGTTGGAGGATAATATTATTTACTATCGCCCTGGTATTTTGAATTTGCTCTAAAGTATAAATTAAGGGATGAGTGGCACTGACTTCATTATCCCGATAAGCCCCCATTAATAGCAAATATTTACTATCTGGATCGGTCATTATTAGCTGGATAAGCTTAAGCGAAGCTGAATCGGTCCACTGCAAGTCATCCAAAAATATCACTAAGGGGTGTTCGGCTTTACTAAACACCTGTATAAATTTTTGAAACACTCGATTAAATCGGTTTTGAGATTCAGTGGGTCCCAAAGTTGGAACCGCAAGCTGTGGATCAATAATCTTTTCTACTTCGGGAATCACCTCAATAATAATTGACCCATTGCCACCAAGTGCTTCGAGAATTTTAGCTTTCCAACTTGCTATTTGATCCGAATTTTCCGTGAGGAGTTGCCGCATCAATCCTTGAAATGCTTGAATTAGAGCAGCATAAGGAATATTGCGTTTAAATTGGTCAAATTTACCGCCAATAAAATACCCTCTCGCTGCCACTATTGGTTTATCAACTTCGTTAACTAAGGAAGATTTGCCGATACCTGAATAACCGGAAACTAGCATCATTTCCGTTGTCCCACCACTGACGCGAGCGAAGGCTTCTAGCAAACTAGCAACTTCTATTTCCCGTCCATAGAGTTTTTGCGGAATCAGAAATTGGCTGTAGGAATCTAGTTGACCGATAATAAAGTTGGAAATCTCTCCTGAAGAAAGCATCTCCTGGCAGGTTTCTAGGTCAGCTTTTAGTCCGAAAGCACTTTGATATCTATCTTCAGCGGTTTTAGATAATAATTTCATTACAATTTCAGAAACTGCATCCGGGATTTCGTGATTCAGCTTTTGAGGTGGTATAGGTGCTTTAGCTATATGGCAATGAACGAATTCCAGGGGGTCTTTTGCGGAAAAAGGTAGCTTACCCGTCAGCATTTCATAAAATGTAATACCGAGGGAGTAAAAGTCGGTGCGGTAGTCAACTGAGCGGTTCATTCTGCCAGTTTGTTCCGGCGACATATAAGCAAGAGTTCCTTCTAATAAGTTGGGATTTGTGATAGTTTGATTTTCTCGTTCTAAAAGAGAAGCAATGCTAAAGTCAATAATTTTTACTTCTTTTGTCTCTGGATCGATTAATATATTTTGGGGTTTAATGTCTTTATGGATAACATTACTCTGATGGATATCTCCAAGAGTTGTTGCTAACTGAATTCCGATTTTTATAAATGCGTTTATAGCCAAGGGTTGATTGTTAAGAAAATCTTTCAAAGATTGACCGCTAAAATTTTCTACTATCAGCGCTAAACCGTTATGATAGTTTTCTAACGCTATGGGCTTAACTATTCCTTCACTGTCTAAATGTCTGAGGATTTTATGTTCGTGTCTTAAGCGGGAAATTTCTTCGATTGTCGGATGCTCAGCTTTGAAGGTTTTGATAATTGCTGAGGTTCGATCAATATATTTGGTGCCGCGATAAATAATAGTATTGACACTTTCGTAAATGGCTTCACTGAGGTTGTAACCGAAAATAGTAATACTCATGTGCGTAATTTCACTAATAAAAAATTGAACAGCAGGCGGTATTTTAGTAAAGATACTGATATTTATGACAGAACGGAATTTAAAAACTATTTTATCTGCACTTTAAAAAAGTATAATCTAAGCTTTTTGAATAACATTTAAATTTTAACAAATCTCAATATGCTTGTTTGGTACTTAATATGCGAGAATCTTTAAACTTTATTAAGTAGTCAAGTAAACTCCTGAAAAAATTAACGACAAAACTGCTGAATCTACCGGGTGTGATAGTATAGTATAGCTTGGACACAGAAGAGACGATTATTTTATCGGTTAGAGTAATAAAGAGAAAAGTAGGTAGCTCACTATATAGTCCAACCAATTATTGTCTTTATCAAAATAACAACGTAGTCTTGCATAGTCAGGACTACCTTATTTTAACAGGAAGAAATGGCTGTACTTGCTTGAAAGTACCGATTTTTGTTATTTTGGTTAAAACTCAACTAAATTTTTATGAAATCAACTACTAGGGCGCTGAAAGAATGGAATGTAGCAGTTAATGCTTTGGAACAAGGTCAAACGATTGTGCTGTTGCGGAAGGGGGGAATTCGCGAGCAAGCAGGACAGTTCAATGTCACTGACAAACAGGTTTTGCTGTATCCAACTTTTGAACACCAACAGCCGGGTTTATTAAAGCCGGAGTTTGCAAATCAAGTCAAGACTGTCGAATCTGGTTGGCATCCTGAAGTTATTAGAATTGGCAGTTGGGCGGAGATTACTGATGTTTTTTTGGTAGCTTGGGAACCGGCAATTACTGCGCTATTTCCGTACCATATTTGGAATGAAAATTTTGTCATCGATCGCCTGAAATGGAAACAAACTCAGCCAATTTATATTTTATTGCTGCGGGCTTATCGCCTTGCAGAAAGCCGCGAAATTCCCTACATTCCTGAATACGGCGGTTGCCGTTCTTGGCTCGATTTGGCAGAGGCTATTTCGCTGGAGGGAAGCCAAGCTGTTTTGAGCGATCGCGAGTACATTCAACGCTCAAATGAAATCCGCAATCTGATAGCAAGTCCTGTTAATGCTTCTGGTTCGCAGAGAGTGACAACGCTGACGGAAGGTAGCCAGGATTTTAGTCCTCATTAATAGTTTTTAAGGTACTTTTCGAGAGGCGCGCTTCTACCAAACCCAGCCCAAAATCCGCAGCTAAGGCCATTAAAGCCGCCGGAATTGCCCCAGCCAAAAGTAACTGATTGTTGACGGTAGCAACGCCGCGAAAAATAAACACCCCCAAGCCACCCGCGCCAATTGCAGCGGCGATTGTAGCAAGTCCGATCGCAATTACTGCGGCAACTCGCACGCCCGCCAGAATCACGCCCAGTGCCAGGGGAATTTCCACTTGCCACAACAGTTGCATATCAGTCATCCCCATGCCTCTTCCTGCTTCCGTAATCGCTGGATCGACGCCGACAATACCAGTATAAGTATTGCGGATAATGGGCAGTAAAGAATACAGAGTCAGGGCGATAATTGCCGTGCGATCGCCTATTCCACCCAATACCGGCACCGGGATTAGCAAGCCAAACAAAGCTAAACTGGGAATTGTTTGCATAATATTAGCAAAACCCAAAATTGGCTTTTTCAATTTGGGTTTTCTGGTGACTAAAATTCCTAGGGGCATCCCCACAATAATAGCGATAAAAATTGCAACAGTTACTAAATATAAGTGTTCAGTGGCGCGCTGAATTATCTCAGCGCCATAGCGGTTGATAAAAATTATCATTAGGTAATTGGTTGTTACTGATTGCTGTCAATCTTATAAATCATTTTCCATTTCAGGACTTGGTTCACCAGGATAGAAGCGAGAATCCAGAATTTCCTCTAAGCTGTAAAGGCAGTTTTGAGGAAATGTTTTGAGAGGTAAATCGGTTTCTCCTACTGCCAAATCTCTACCGTTTTGATAAGCTTCTTGGAAAGCTTCTTGCAAGTAAGGTTTCAGACTTGGGTTCTCCTGTATCAGTCTCTGAGTGTCCCGCCGCTGCACTCGAATTGTAGACAGCCAGCTACGACTCCGCTGCTGGGGCTGATATTGCCACTTCAGCAAATGTCCCAGCAAAATGCTCAAACGATTTCTAAGTTCTTGACGTTCCTGTTTTCCCAAAGATTCAATCTCCTCAATTAAATTTGGCAAGTCAAGTTGACTCCACTGACACTTGCGAAGTAACTTGGCTTGTTCTTGCGTCCAAGCATAGAAGTCTGTCTCGTAAAGACTGTGCATCGTTTGATTATCAGCTTAGTTACTAAAACTATATTATCAAATTTTTGCTAAATCATTCCAATTTAGCTACTTGCAAACATTCAAGAAATGCGCGAGCTTCTGGATGGTGAGATTTGAGAAAATCATCAGGTGTTGCCAATTCAATCAACCGTCCATCTTGCATCAAACCAATTTTAGAAGCTAACAAAAAAGCTTCTTGAATGCCGTGAGTCACAAAAATCACAGTTTTGCCCAGTTGCTGCTGCAATTGACCGAATTCTCGCTGTAATTCCAGACGAGTAATGGGGTCTAAAGCACCAAACGGTTCGTCCATTAACAATATCGGAGGGTCAGCAGCCAGTGCTCTAGCGACGCCTACCCGCTGCCGCTGTCCGCCGGATAACTGATGGGGATAGCGTTTGGCAAAGTGCTGGGGGTCGAGGTTGACTAATTCTAACAGTTGCCGGACGCGAGATTGAATGCGATCGCCCTCCCAACCTTCTAATTTTGGCACTAAACCGACGTTTTGCTCGACAGTAAAATGGGGAAACAAACCGATTTCTTGAATCACATAGCCAATTTTTCGGCGTAGTTGAATTGAGTTCCACTGAGTTGTCGGTTTTCCCATGACAAGAACTTCGCCGCTGCTTGGCGTTAGTAAATTGTTAATCAATTTCATGGTAGTAGTTTTGCCACTACCGCTGCGTCCCAGCAATACTAAAACTTCTCCTTGCAGCACTTTGAAATTGAGTTTGTCTACTAAATGCCTGCGGTTTAAACGATATGTAACGTCGAGGCATTCGACAGCAACTTCATTATTGAGAGGCATGATTAGTTTTGGTGATTTGGGTTTTCAGCAACTTAAAATGGGCGACCCTCGGAAAACAATTCCTAATCTAAAATCTAAAATCTAAAATCTAAAATCGACTTGATTTTGCCATTCTAGCAGTAAGGATCGACATTGGAGGCAAGTTAATTTTTTGAGCAAGTCGCGAATTCCGTCTGGGGTGACAGGATATTCAGCACCGATCCGTTCCGGGTTTACTGTTGCTGTAGGGTGCAATTCTGCAACAAAACCGTAGAGTTTTTGATTGGAGAAGGAACTGTTTATTGCCCAGCCGACGGTGTTAATCGGTTCGAGGCGGGCGATCGCACTTTCTGTCACGCCTAGTTCTTTCTTGAGTATAGCTGGAACTTCCGCTGCTGGTGTGGCTTCCGCTTCTACGCGACCGCCGGGAAAATCCAGGGTTGCTTCTGCCACGCCGGGGCGATACATCGGTGGGGGAAACAGCAATTTGTCAGCTTGAATGGTCAAGATTACCACTGAATCTGCTCTTTCTACTCGCCAATATTCTACTGTTTGCCCTTCGGTTGTTTCGAGATGTTCGGCGATTAGTTTTACCCAATGAGAGTTGATTTCTACAAAGCGATCTAGAGTTTTCCACTGGGATTTGGCAGTTTGGTTCATGTCAGAATTTTTGAAATAAATCAGATGTTTTTTGCTATGGTAGGCGATTTTTGCCGAGCTGAACAATAGCCGATCGACCTTTTCAGCTTTGAGCCAGTTTTTTCCTCTCGATTGTAAATTTTTGCTACAACCTTACACATTCCCCTAGATAATTCCGTAACATAGACTACATAATCAAAGTTTATCTGCGCCTTCGCTCTGCGTTGTTTCAACCGGACCCTGGTGCAGACTCTTAGCTAGACAGGAGTAGTTATGCAACTGCAAACAGATATTCGTACTTGGCAATCCCAACCAACGCCCGGAAGCTTCGCCAGTGTCCGCGACTGGGAAAAATTTGGCTGCGCCGTACCTGCACCAAAATTGGCTCCTTCTATGTGGGTTAAATTGTTCAATCCGCCAACCGCATTCAGCTTTGACGAAGCGTGGCTGTTGTGTGAATGTTCGGAAGAACAGTGGCTAGCTTGGATTCCAGATTATGGCGAAATTTTACTGAGTACACATGAATTTTGCGCTACTAAATCCTGAATTACGCAGACAAACTTTGATAAACCAGGTGTTAAAATCCATATCCCTCGGGTTCCACGGGATTTTTTGGAAAAAATCTGGTTTCTGCGTAATTATGTCGTTTGCAGTGAGGAATGCAAGTCCTTAAACTTTGATAAGGACTTGCATTCCTCACTACAAACCTCTTATATGATGTCGTTTCAGCGGATATCATATAAGTCCTAATAGATATTAATTGAAATTTCGCCAACAAAAAGAGCAATAGGTTTTCTATTGCTCTTTTTGTTCAAAAACACTCTCTAGTTTTTATCTTTAAGATAGCGGAAGTTATATCAACTGGCCTCGATTGACCCCAATATCGCTGCGGTGACGGGTTTACTGTATCGATGCTTGCATGGGAGATATTGGTGAACCCGCCCTTACAGCAATTACGGTCAATTTAGCCCCTGTGATATTGCTGGCTTATTTGCAAACTGCACGGTTATTTGCGTTTCTGACAATCGTGCCTACTCTACCATTAATCTGAATCGGGTTCTTAGTGCTGGCTCGAATCAAGAGCGGTTGTTTGGCGAGACATTCTCTGATTGATGCTGCCCAGGCGGTGAGAGCTCCGGTGTATTCTGTACGACCCGCTGGGGCGCGAAACTGATCGGTAATTAGGAAATCCGAGGTGATGCTAGTGTCAGTACCAACATTGGTAATAATTGGAAAGTCAAAGGCTCTGGGCAAGGTTCTGTCCTGGATTCTGCCCGGTAGCAACTGGTATTTCTTCGAGCCACCCTTGTAGTCAATACCTGCTTGAGGGCTTGTGGGAGGGCTTGTTTGAGCCAAGGCGGAAACAGGCAAGCTTGCTACCAAAACGGTGCAGCAACTCCAAAATAATTTCGATTTCATCTGATTCATCTCCTCAACTTTATGACGATTAGCACTAATTTAGGTATGCTCAAAAGACACTAGCTTTTATTGAGAAAGCGCCTGATGATATTGAGCTTTTGAGTTTGAGTTCAACTTACCTAATTTATTACCAAACATCTTCAAAAATGTTAAAACTGGTTTGCCTGACAAACTGTAGAAAAGTTTCAGTTGAGTTAGATATTTACCCATCTGAAGTTGTTACAGCATTGGGGAGTCGGTTTTACCAGAATGATTCATTTTTGAGCGATGTCATTGGAACTTTATCAAATTTTGTCTCAGATATCAAGTTTTGCCGATCGCGTATCACGTTTTAATACTGGTTTGCGGCTCGATCGAGGTTTGAGTGTTGCGGGCTATAGCAGGACGAGAAAGATGCTAGAGTGCATCGATGGGCGTTTGAGTATTTTCAGGCGACAATAGACAGAGAAGGGGCTTGAAAATAGGTGATTTTAGTGGAAGATAGTAAATTTATCGACGTATCGGACATTATGGGTGTTCCCGTGGCTCCGGCGGGTTACAAATCCGGCTTTGTGGGTATTGTCGGACGCCCGAATGTCGGCAAATCAACGCTGATGAATCAGTTGGTGGGGCAGAAAATTGCGATTACTTCGCCGGTGTCTCAGACGACACGTAACAGGCTGCGGGGCATCCTAACGACACCGGAAGCACAAATTATTTTTGTAGATACTCCCGGAATTCACAAGCCGCATCACCAATTGGGCAAGGTTTTGGTGCAGAATGCCCGCACAGCGATTCAGTCGGTGGATGTGGTGCTGTTTGTGGTGGATGGTTCGGTGGAATCGGGAGGGGGCGATCGATATATTGTCGAAATTCTCAGCAATTGCAAAGTTCCGGTGATTTTGGGGATGAATAAGTTGGACGAACAACCGGAGGATTCCGTGTTGATCGATCGCACTTACGAGCAAATTGTCAATCCTGAGTGGCCGGTGGTGAAATTTTCGGCTCTCACGGGCGAGGGTGTCGAGCCGCTGCAACAATTGTTAATCGAACATTTGGAGGTTGGACCTTATTATTATCCGCCAGATTTGGTGACTGACCAGCCGGAACGCTTTATTATGGGCGAATTGATTCGGGAACAGATTTTGCTGCTGACGCGGGAAGAAGTGCCGCATTCCGTAGCAATCGCGATCGACATAGTTCAAGAAGAAGCGAAAATTACTAGGATTCTAGCGACAATTCACGTCGAACGAGATTCCCAAAAAGGCATTTTAATCGGTAAAAGCGGCAGTATGCTCAAGTCGATCGGCAGTGCGGCGCGAGAACAGATTCAAAAGTTAATTGAGGGCAAAGTGTATTTGGAGTTATTTGTCAAGGTGCAGCCGAAGTGGCGGCAGTCTCGTACTCGTTTAGCTGAATTGGGCTATCGGGTGGAAGAATAAAGCGAACTGATGGAGCAAATAAGGGCGATCGTTGAGAGATTTTACAACTGAACTTCCCCTCGTAGGCAGAAGTTCAGTTTAAATAATTGTCCTAAAAACTCCGCCCGCAACTGTCAACTGTCAATTGTCAACTGTCAACTCTTTAAGGACGTTCGGCAAATTTTTGAACAGCTTTTGGTGCAAAAGCAGCAACTAAAAAAGAAGTTGTAATGTATTTGCCATCAGCATTCTTGCTAGTTATTGTGATGACGCCAAACACAATTGCTGCAATCAGTGCAATAAAACTCATCGCTCGCATTGCCGAGTAGTGTCCATTATCTTCCTGCAAAAATTCAGCCAGCTCTTGTCCGGGTTCAGAAGAATTTGCTGGAGCTTCAAGGATAGCAGAATGTGTCATTTGATTAACCTCATACATGATTAAAGCTTAACTAGCAGGACTTACGCAACAACGGAGAAATTAAACTTCCGTAGTTGTAAGGTGCGCGTTTCGCACCCTACAATTAGAGTCGGCACGTAAGTCCTATACCAGTGAGATATACCGTTGTTTAGTGCGGTAACTTGCTCAAAGCGTGCCAAGTTCTCGGCCCGACAATTCCATCGGCTGGTAAACCCTTAATCGTTTGGAACTGGATCGTCGCTACTTTGGTCATAACCCCGAAGTATCCGTCAACAAAACCGAAATAGTATCCATTCAATTTCAAGACATTCTGAACAATTTTGACAGCATTACCTGAACTACCAATCATGAGAGTCGGCATATTCACAGGTGCACCGGAGTATAGTGCTTGCCAGGTTAGAGGACTGACAATCCCATCTTCAGGTAAAAAGACGCGGTGTTGATAGTCTTTTACGGCGTCTTCAACATAGGTGTCGAAAATACCATCGATCGAAAAACCGTAATAATAGCCCCAATGATATAAAAGCTGTTGCAGTTCTTTGACGGCTTGACCAGTAGAACCCCGTTTTAAAGTAGGTTTCATGAGTTTAGACGCTTCAGCAACTGCAAGAGTTGATTGAGAAGTAGAATCGGCGACGACAGCGATAGCTTGATTATTGAGAGTTTTTTCTTCTGTAAACATGATGGGAATCCTCTGTGCATTCGAGTGTTTTCATTTGATATTTCAGGTATAACTGCTGTCTTCGATGGCTTCACAGTCGCTTTTTATAGTGAAACTTGTGTGAGTTCACACATTGGAGTGTCGCTCATTTGAGTTATATCGTTTCCGCTTACAGTCGATCGGCAGTGCGGCGCGAGAACAGATTCAAAAGTTAATTGAGGGGAAAGTATATTTGGAGTTATTTGTCAAAGTGCAGCCGAAATGGTGGCAGTCTCGCACTCGTTTAGCGGAATTGGGCGATCGCGTGGAAGAGTGAAACTTTGGCAGTTGGCAGTTGGGGTTCTTCCGTTCTATGAATCAAGAATCGAGCACGACTTTCGCTCTGAGAGAGTTTCATCGGGGCCGGAGAGCCGATACAAACCCCCGCTTAACAACTAAAACGCCTTTCCAACAACAGTACACTAAACTGAGAGCAGCCCCATTCGCCCCAGTTGACCTATGCCGCGTTGGTTCAATACTGCTGGCCCCTGCCAAGAAGACATTCATTACGCACTGTCGCCCACGGTACGCTTACCAAGCTTAGAACGGTTAATCGCTCAACGCAACTATTTCGTCATCCATGCACCCCGGCAAGTGGGGAAAACCACCGCTATGCTGGCGTTAGCCAAACAACTCACCGAAAGCGGACAATATACAGCCGTGATGCTGTCAGTTGAAGTGGGCGCACCCTTCAGTCAAGACATTGCTGGTGCAGAAGAGGCTATTTTGGGGGCTTGGCGAGATAACAGTTCCGTCCGTCTCCCACTCGAACTGCAACCGCCTGACTGGACAGCGATGCAATCGGGACAGAAAATTCGGGCTGCTTTACAAGCTTGGGCAAAAGTTTCATCTCGTCCTTTGGTGGTTTTCATCGATGAAATTGACGCACTACAAGACCAAGCTTTGATTTCTATTCTGCGCCAGTTACGCGATGGTTATCCCAATCGCCCGAAAGCGTTTCCGCAATCGGTGGGTTTAATTGGTTTGCGGGATGTTCGCGATTACAAAGTGGCGGCGGGGGGAAGCGATCGACTCAATACATCCAGTCCGTTTAATATTAAAGTGCGATCGATTACTCTGAGAGATTTTAATGCCTCAGAAGTCGCCGAACTCTACGCGCAACATACCGAAGATACCGGACAAGTTTTTACACCTGAAGCCGTAGCCTTAGCTTTTGAACTGACTCAGGGACAACCTTGGTTAGTGAATGCTTTAGCTAAGGAAATTGTAGAAGAATTAGTTACCGATGAATCTATAGAAATTACACCCGACCATATTTTAGAAGCCAAAGAAATTCTCATAAAACGACAAGATACGCATTTAGATAGTTTGGCAGAACGACTGCGAGAAAACCGAGTCAAAGCCATTATCGAGCCGATGCTAGCCGGACGAGAATTGCCAGAATCTTCTAATGACGATCGCCAATACCTCGTAGATTTGGGCTTGCTCAAACGAGATCCAGCCGGGGGTTTAGTCATCGCCAATCCGATTTATCGAGAAGTGTTGCCGCGAGTTTTGGCGCAAGGGCCGCAAGATAGTTTACCGATTATCCGTCCGAGTTGGTTGAACGATCGCGGCGAACTACTACCAGATGCACTCCTGCAAGCGTTTCTCGCGTTTTGGCTACAGCATGGCGAACCGTTACTCAAAAGTGCATCTTACCCCGAAATTGCCCCTCATTTAGTGTTGATGGCGTTTCTGCATCGGGTGATTAATGGTGGGGGAACGTTGGAGCGGGAATATGCGATCGGACGCGACAGAATGGATTTATGCCTGCGTTATGGTGAGGTAACATTGGGAATTGAACTGAAGGTTTGGCGAACTCGGAAAGTCGATCCGTTGAGTAAAGGGTTGGAACAGTTAGATGGATATTTGGCTCGATTGGGACAAGATGAAGGGTGGTTGGTGATATTCGATCGGCGCGAGAATGCGCTCGAATTAGAAGAACGACTGAATACTGAAATTCATCTGACACCAATGGGGCGAACCGTTACAGTTATTCGTGCGTGAAGAAGTTGTGATGAATGTCTCGATTTTTCCGATCGCCCCAGTGTGAGAGCGACTCTAAATGCTCTCTAATTTAAAATTTAATAAAGATAGCTTTTTTCAGTGCGAGGGCTTAAGTGATTGAGTCAAATCGTGCGGCGAACTCGATCGAGGAAAGGAGATTCCGATGGGGAGTAAGAAGCGGTTGACATACGTCATCGATATGCGGTATCTTTAGAATATATGCAGTATTGTACCGCAACTGCAACATAATTATAAGTTATGATGCTGGGCTATCGGTTAGGGCAGCACTTTAAAATTATCGGCAGGGCAATTCAAAAGAGTAATTTAAATGACACGTTAGAATAAAAATGCAGTTTTTGAAGCAAGGTCAACGAAGCTTTATGGGTTCATTAGTTTTGGAACTACAAAGAGATGCGCTTAATCCAGAAATCTCCGTGTTACTTCTGCTAAGAAAAGCTTTGGTTGTTGCAAGGAAACTCAATATTCAGAAGTTTCAGCAATGGGTAGAAAAAGAACTTAATGGCTATCCTGAGATATCATATCTCCCTCAATATCGCTTCATGTTTGGAGAGTTAAAGGCCCGTGATCCTTATCTCGGATGGATACCAGTCATAGTTCATCCTGAGATTCACGAGTTGATATCTAAACGACCTGTTCTTCAACCAATCAGTGAAATAGAAACACTTGTTGAAAATTTGAAGGATAAAAACGACCCTTTAATTACCATGCCACCAGCATTGGGAAAATTTTTAAGAGAGTACCATGGCATTCGATTTGAAATGCAAATACATATGGATATATCACAAGCAACAGGTGTGCTAGAGGCTGTACGGGATGTCGTTCTTAACTGGTCATTGAAATTAGAGGAAGATGGGATTTTAGGCGAAGAAATGACTTTTTCCCAAGAAGAAAAACAGATCGCTGCCAAGAAGGATTATAGTAGTTTTATCCAAATCGATATAAGACAGTCACAAATGCAAAATTCTTCATCAGAAAGTCAATCAAGCTCAGAATCATTCAGCAATGACCTTCGCGAAGCAAACGTTGCTAATTTCGCAAACAAAGTTTCTGGCAATGCGCGGCAGCAGGCAAATCAGCATATCCATTTATCTGAGTCGCGGAGGACTCTTGCTGAAGCAGCCGAGGAAATTCAGCAACTCTTGAATCAGTTGGAGCAGACGAACCCAACTGCAACTGAGTCAGAAAAAGTTGCTTATGTTAATGATGAAACTACTCCAAGTTTTAAGCGTCGTGTCGCAGGTGCGCTCCAGGCAAGCGGTGAAACAGCAATCGACGAGTTCATTTTAGAAAACAAATATCTCAAAGTTGTCAAGTCGGCTATCAAAGGTTGGCTACAACCAGGTGGTTAGCGTTCTAGCAGCATAACAACGCCCATGCACGCCGACCGCCAAAAGTTGATCGGTTATGATGCAAAGGTTATCTGCGGCGGGTGATGGGTACCGTTATCTCGTAAACACTGCCTGACTTTGGAAATGGTTCGGAAGCTTGATCGAGAGCTTTACCGAAAGAAAATTGGTAGAATAAATAGATACGCTTCATCGCGCACCATACAACAAGCTCGTAAATCCAATCTTTTCACCAAACCTCAAACTAGGAGATTCTCAAAAATTCCAACTATGAACTACCGAAACTACAGATGCCATGTGAGGGAAACTATATAAATGCCCAATAAATTAAGAAATACCCGATCTGGTACTGCTGGCGAATTTAATGTCATAGCAGTTTTGTCGCGATGCGGATTCAATATTGATAAACCTTTACAAATTGATGACGAGATTGATGTAAACTTCAGAGTAAAAATTGGAAAACTTGATATTACAATTCCTATACAAGTTAAATCGGTTCAATTCCCAGAAAAAATAAATATAAAACATAATTTTATTCAGGGATTAAAGAAAAAATATTTAGAACGTCAACCATACTTATGTCTTGCCATTTACCGTCCTGAAACAAATGAAATATGGTTTATAAACGGCAGCAAAAAAATACAAGAAGTCTATCATTCACAAGAATCTTGGAACGCAAAGCATCGTCCATATAATAACTTGTCTTTGGATGCTGACATACGCATTGCTCTACCTTGCAAAGATATATTATTTAATCAAAAATGGAAAATTCCTGCTGATCCTTGCAATTATCTAGAGAGTCGTTTTCAAGAATTAATATCTGAGATTGAAAAAAATATTGTTCCCTCAGACGAAATCATTTCATCTATCACTACCATTGAAAGTAAATGTGCAGTAGTAGTAGAAGTATTGGACATTAGCGGTCAAGTCGTTAGGAAGAAATATCGACTTGAAGATACAATAGAGGAATTAATATCCTCAGCACTTTCTATATTAGAAGAGTTTATTATTCCTAATTTCTCACCTCTGATTCACCAAGAGCGCATCTCTATCATGCTGCTTCGCGAATTATTAGTAAATGCGATAGTACATCGCGCATACGATCGAGCTAATGATGTAGTTATTAAGGTTATGCCAACTTCGATTCAGGTAAAAAATCCTGGAAGGTTATTGCCTCCTCTAAGTCTTAGTAACAATCAAATTTCTGGAGGATACGTTGTAATAAGGAATGAAAAATTAGCATTGCAGCTTCGACAAAAAGGGCTTGTTGAGTTAGTTGGTAGTGGGTTGTTATGGGTAAAAAAAATGCTAAAGCATCAAAATCTTTCTCCAGCAATTTTTACGCAAGATGCAACATCATTCTCAGTGACAATAAGCTATGAGAATGTCTAGGTGACCTTGATGCCTAACAACGCCCATGGACACCGACTGTCGAAAGGTAATTTGTTATGATAGAAAGGTTGTTGGCGGCGGGTGATGGGCAACGTTATCTCGCAAACGCTGCCTGACTTTGGAGAGGATTCGGAAGCTCGAACGAAAATTAAGGATTCCGGTGGATAAATGTCGCCCTACATTACCAACACTAATTGCTGCTTTATTCTACGATTTATTAACAGATAAAAAAATCAAAATCCCTTCAATCGGTGAAAAACGGGAACGGGAATTGCGGTCTCCTACAGCTAGGACTTGATATGATATCTACGAGCAAGCCAACTGGTTGAGCCAACAATCCCCGTACCTTGATAGTCGGGGAGTGTCAACAACAACTATCAAGGCAACTCAACGGAACTCGGTTTAGCAATGTGAGGCAATCCCCAGCCTAATTTTTCCCGCAAAATGTGGAAAAACTCAAAAGATTGCACCCGAATAAACCGGGCTGGGTACGGAGCTCGCTCAACTTGCACCCAATCTTCGGGCAGAACATAACATCCGCCGTTACCGTCTACCACCATTACCAGGCGGTTTGGACTCGCTGGCAAAATCTTGACCGGCTCGGTGTTGGAAAACACCAAAGCCCGCGAAGCCATTGAATGCGGGCAAATAGGCAGCAATTGCAGCACCGGCACTCCGGGAATGATCACAGGGCCACCCGCTGAAAGGGCGTAAGCTGTCGATCCTGTGGGAGTTGCGATGATGACTCCATCTGCGGCAATATCAATAGAGGCGTGCTGACCGATCGCCACTTCAAAATGACACATACAAGTCAGCGGTTCCCGGTGCAGCACCATTTCATTGAGACAAAGAGCTTCCCAGAGGCAGTCGTTTTCTCGAAACAGCCGCACCGCCAGCATTGATCTTTCTTCTATTTCGTATTCTCCGGCGATTACCTTTTCCAAAGCTTGCGGCAGCAAGTTCAGGTAAGTTTCTGTTAAAAAGCCCATGTGACCGGTATTGACAGTCAGCAGCGGCACTCCAATCGGAGCAACTTGGCGAAATGCCGACAGCACCGTACCGTCGCCGCCCAAAACCACTGCAAACTCCATGTCGCTGTCAAAACCGGGGGGGACGAGTTGTTCGATCGGATTGTGGCACATCGGGCGATCGGGGCTAGAATAGCCCAGAATTCCTCCGGAACCAGAAACCGAGCAAACCTCCCAGCCGCGGGCAGTCAGCTTGTCTTCCAACTCTGCGGCGATGCGACAAGCCACAGGTTTAACGTCGTTGTATATAATCCCAGCTTTCGGCACTTTAAAATGTAAAGGGCATTTTTTGTTTACTCCGTTTTTTAGTTTTAAGCTGCTCGTACTCTATTTCCTTGAGCTTCTTCATAATCAGATTAAAGTATTCTTCGAGATAAGACTCCAAAGTAGTAGTTTCTTTGGGGTCTATTCCGAAGACACTGTAAACATCATCCATCGGAGCTTTCAAGGGTTTTCCGGCTGCCAAAACTTCTGAAAAAGCCAATCTGTCAGCTACGTTCCAACTCCACTGAAAGAACTTAGCAAATTGACGAGTAGCCTTCAACAAGGCGTCTGGGGTGCGCGTAATTTTAGCTTGCTTCCCTGACAGCCGTTCGCACAACCGCACGATTTCGTCAGCATCCCAAGCGCGATTTCCCACCACCGGAAAGCTTTTTTTCTCGGTTTCAGGAACGGAAAGGGCCCGGACGGCAAATTTAGCAACGTCCTGAGTGTTCATGTAGGCAAGGGCGGATGGCTTGTTGGGCAGCCAGACTGCCTGATTGTCCAAAATCGGCATTGCATACAGGCTCAGCAGTCCTTGCAAAAAGCCGCAAGGTCTCAAGATTGTGTAGTCTAGACCGGATTCTGCTAAAAACAATTCGGTACAGCGCTTGATTTCCAACAAGGGGACTTGGGGATATTTCTCGGCGTCGAGAAAGGAAAAGAATATGTAACGCTTGATGCCTGCTGCTGCTGCTGCTTGGATCAGCGATACTTTTCCGTCCCAGTCTACTCTTTTGATGCTGACAGAATCGGCTGCACTCGCTGTTGCTGCATCGATAATAGCACTGACGCCTTCTAGGGCCGGAGGCAGACTGTCTGGCTGGCAAAGGTTCCCCGGTACGAGTTCAGCGCCCCATTCTTTCAAAAATGCAGCTTTTCTGTAACTTCTGACTAAACAGCGCACCTGGTAGCCCTCGTCTAGGGCGCGGCGGGCTATTTGGCGGCCGAGAGTGCCGGTGGCACCTAAAATCAATAAAGTCATCTAGGGATTAATTATGAATCTTAAACTTTCAATAAGATGGTATCAGGTTTTTGTTAAGTTTGTTATAAAAACTTAACAAAAACCTGAAATTTTCTCATTTTAGGCTTGAGATATTCGGCACAACGCTGACTTTCGGCAGCAAGTAGACTCTAGAAGACAGAAGGTAGAAGGCTTCTGAAGGATTGGTTGAAAAAAACTTATTCTTCGCGGCCTTGCAATTTGAGCAGGAGGAAGCCTCCACCTATACCTACGAAAATTAGGGAAAAGGACAAAAAGGCTGCAGTGAAAATTTCAGGATTCATGATTTTATATGTCCAATTGGGCGATCGCATTAAATAAAGATAATATAATTTGGGGCAACCAGGTACATGAATGCTAAAATTTCAGTGCCGAAATTGCTGTATTTTGTTGGAGAAAACTGCCTTGAGTCTCGATCGGGAATCACAACTAGCTGTAACTCTGGGAGATCCGGCGGGAATTGGGCCGGAAGTGATTCTCAAGGCATTGGCCGATCCCGCTGCTGGTTTGAGGGCAACGGTTATAGGCTCTAGGAGAGTTTTGCAGGAAACTTACGATAAGTTGCGATCGAGCAATCCACCAGCAGAAGCGGCAAATCCCGAAACATTAAATATTATTGATATTGAACCAGACAACAAGTGGGGCGAAATAGTCCCCGGTGTGGGTAGTGCAGCTAGCGGGGCTGCTAGCTTTGCTTACATGGAAAGTGCGATCGCCCGTACCATTGCCGGCGAATTCTCCGCCATCGTGACAGGCCCGATTTCCAAAACTTGCTGGCAGGCGGCCGGTTACAATTATCCCGGACAAACAGAACTCCTCGCAGAAAGGGCAAAATCGCAGCGGTTCGGAATGCTGTTTGCCGCCACATCTCCCCACAGTGGCTGGACGCTGGTAACTTTACTCGCTACCACACATATTTCCCTGCGTCAAGTCCCCGATGCTTTGACTCCAGAATTGCTGAGCGAAAAACTAGAATTGCTGGTAGAGTGTTTGCGGGAAGATTTTGGGCTGGAAAGACCGAAAATTGCGATTTCTGGCTTAAATCCTCACAGCGGCGAAAATGGCAAACTGGGAAATGAAGAGCAAGACTGGATGATACCTTGGTTGGAAACGCAGCGCGATCGCTTTCCTCAAGTGCAGTTAGACGGGCCAGTCCCCCCTGATACCCTGTGGGTAAAACCGGCTAAAGTTTGGTACGGTTTAGCCAAGGAAGCTCACGACGGTTACTTGGCAATGTACCACGACCAGGGGTTGATTCCAGTAAAATTGATGGCTTTCGATAAAGCAGTCAACACTACAATTGGCTTGCCTTTTGTCCGCACCTCTCCGGATCACGGCACAGCTTTTGATATTGTAGGTCAGGGGATTGCAGATGCCTCCAGCATGAAGGCAGCATTGCAGTTGGCGGCCCAGTTGGCTAGTCGCAGAACAGCAGTTAAAATAGGGCGATAGCTTTAGTACGCCTGACGCTTGGAAAAATTGTGTCATTCCTATTGATTTTCGCTGGGGTGAGGCGGCAAGCAAGCTGGTAATTTCCTTCGGTCGATTAAAATCACGTTTGGGTAGCGGAGTATGGCAGCATCTAATGATAATTCAGGCAAAATACATCAGTCAGAAAAAGAGGTTTCTGATGCAACTCGGGGAAGTTCTAAAGCAGGAGAGCAACTTCAGGAATTGCTAACCATACTGACTGAATTTCAGTTATTAAAGAAATCAAAAAAAGAACCAAGCGAGCTGAAGTTACCGCTTTCCGAAAAGTCTGTGCAGCGGTTGGAGGATGAGGAAAATCGGCGCAAACAATTGTCTTTTCGGATCGAATCACCGAGTATTGTACCGGAAGTATTAACTAACGAGGAAGAGATCCCATCTCAAAGACGAGAAAACAATAATGAGGAACCCGATTTATCGATAGCCGGGAAGATAGCAAAAAAAAATCGGCCGTCGGAGGAAGAATTAGAAGAAGCAGTAGAGGAGTTTAAACGGTTGCAACAATTGCTATTTGAAAGAGATTTACCGGAATTTTACAGTAATGTTTTGAGCGTGGAACAAAGGTTAGAAAATTTTGAGAAGTTGATGTCTGAACCCCAAGAGTTGATGACTTTACTGAAGCCGTTAATTCCTGAGTTAGTGAGAGATGAATTAGAGCGGTTGAAGTCGGAATTAAAAAAGGCGATCGAACTCGCTAGCAGTGATCAAATTAATCGGCTCGAATTGCAGACTAAAATAGCGGACTTGGAAAATAAAATTGCTAACTTTAACCCGCAGCAACTGCCAAATTCAGAACAGTTAATGAAACGGGTGATGTTGGTGGTGGGCGATCTGCTCAAGCGTAAGGTAGAGGAGTCTAAGTTAGAGGTAGCTTCGGCGATCGCACCAAAAGTCAATCAAGTAATTCACAATCAAAACGGACTTGAAGAACAGGTAGTAAGAATTGAAGATAGAGTTGCGAATATTCAGCAGCGTTACCAGCAGCAACCTGAAGATTTAATCAAGCAGCTAGTACCAGTAGTTAGCGAATTGCTAAACCGCAAAATTAGTGAATTAAAATCAGAGATTGTAGAAGCTGTTACCCCCTCAGTACAGGTAAGAATAGCTTGGGTAGAAATAGAAGAAAAAGTATTGAGCATCATCGAACGCCGACTGGCTACACAACAGTCGCCTATTCAGAAGCCAGAAGAGATACTGGCGATGCTAATGCCCGCAATAGCTGATTTGCTGAATCAGAAAATCGATGAATCAAAATTACAAGTAGCAGCGACGATTGAACCTTTGATAGAATCAGCAATTCTTCAAAGAGAAGTTCAAGGAAAATTGAGCGACGTAGAAAGTAGACTAAATAATCTTCAGCGACAGCAAAAATCTCAGCCGGAAGATATAATGGCAAGGTTAATGCCGTTAATGATTGAGTCACTGAACCGGAAAATCGAGGAGACAAAGTTAGAGGTGAGAGAGGCGATCGCACCTGGTGTCAACACAGCTCTTCAAAACAGCGGTATTGCAGCACAAATATTAAATAATGAAAGTAAGATTGTCGAAGTTCAGCAGCAAGTTTTAGCCGAGATAGAAGGGTTGATGGCAAGAATAATGCCAGTGATTGTAGAAATGCTGTCTCGAAACATCGGGGAAGCAAAGCTAGAGATAGAATCTGCGATCGCCCCGGCTGTCGATGCCATCATTCAGAATAAAAGGATCGATCAAAGACTCGGGAAGATCGAACAAAAAATTGTCGCGATCGAACACCGGATTTATGAATCGACAGACTTGTTTACCGATTTACTGAAACCTTTGATTGACGAGCTAATGGTTAGCCATCACGCCCAACTGCAAAAGTCTGTCATCGAATCTATTTTACCATTGTTAGATGAAGTTGTAAGTTATAATTACAGACTCAACGATAAAGTAGGCGAACTCGATCGCAAAATTACTGATGCGGAATGGGGAGGCAATCGGGAAGAATTGCTTGCCAGAATTAAAATCATTTTTCCCGAAATGATGATCCAAACAATTAATGAGTCTAGAAAATCATTTGTCGAAACCATAGCTCCGATAATTGATGAAATAATTAATACGAAAAGCCGAGAAAATAGACAATCGATGGGAGTAGCCATATCGCCTGCTCTTCCTGTGGGAATCAGCCACAGAGTCAGTGAATCGCCCGATGAAATTGCAATGGCGATCGCGCCGGAAATGGCCACCGCTATCAAACAGCAAATTCATCTCAAGCGAGAAGCAATGTCGGATGCACTTTATCCGATCATCGGCAGCACGATTTTAAAATACATCGCCGAGATGATGCGGGAGATTAATGAAAAACTCGAAGCATCTTTAAGTCCAGAGAGAATTAGTCGCAAAATTAAAGCAAAATTACAGGGTATTTCTGAAGCAGAACTGCTGATGAAAGAAACAACACCACTGAGTGTTAAAGCTGTTTTTTTAATTCAAACAAAATCCGGCTTAGTAATTTCAGCAGTGCAGAAGTCTGAACGCGAACAGCTAGAATCAGACATGGTAGCGGGGATGCTGACTGCTATTCGGGCTTTTGTCAACGATTGCATATCTCAGTCTGGAAATATTGCAGAAATTGATGCAATAGAATACGGCACATCTACGATCGTACTGGAAGTTGCGGGTTCGTGTTATCTAGCAGTAGTGATGCAAGGAGAAACCCGCCAGTGGTTTAAGTACAAAATGCGAGCGATATTCAACAATATTGTTCAAGAACACGGAGATCAAATTCGGTCATTTAACGGCGATCCAGCAATTGTACCACCCGAAGTAAACTCGAAATTGCAAAAATTAATTGATACAGATGTAAAAGTTAAATCTTCTAAACTTCCCATTTTACCAATTATCGGTTTGGCAGCGTTAGGTTTAATTGGCGTACCTTGGGGAATTCATCAATACCGCAGCGCAGTTGAAGCGAACTTAGAAGCAGATACGAATTTAGCATTACAATCTGCTCCAGAGTTATCGGTTTATCGTATCGCGGCAGATGTTAAAGATAAATTATTGCAGATTTCGGGACGAGTGCCGAATCAAAATCTGCGATTGAAAGCGGAAAAAATCGCTCAGCAAGTGGCTCCACAATCAAGAATTGAAAATAAAATTATAGCCGTTGAAGTACCTCCCGATCCAGTTTTAGTCGAAGCTGATGTCAAGCGGACGGCAGCTCTTTTGAATAAAGTAGAAAGCATTAATATCTCAGCTCGCTATGCAGAGGGAAAAGTCGCCGTTGCAGGCAGCGTAAGCAAAGTGCCAGATGCTCAGAAAATAACTCAAGCTTTTGAGAAAATTCCGGGGGTAAAGTCTGTAACAAATACAGTGATAATAGGAACTCCACCGCCGCCAAAGATAATAATGCCAGTTCGCGTGTATTTTGGTGCAGGCTCGGCAAGTTTGGAGGCGAAAGATGTGGCACAAAAGCTTAGTAAAGTCAAGGAATATATGGAGAAAAACCGCACAAAGAATTTAAGGATAGTTGGCTACAGCGATTTTAAAAGCACTCCGGTAGAAAATCAAAAGTTGGCACTGGAAAGGGCGACAAATGTGAAAGGTATTTTGGTTAGACAAGGGATAAATGGCAACAGAATACAAGTTGCTTCTACTAAGGGTCGTCCGGAAGGTGTGGAGGCAAATCAACCGCTGTGGTTGAGCAGATTGGTAGTATTTGAGGTGATAAATTAAAATAGGGAATTGGGCATCGGGCATCGGGCATTGGGCATTGTTAATGGGGAATTTTCCCTAATGACTAATGACTAATGACTAATGACTTCTTTCTGTTAATTTATAGTAACTGGCAAGAAGGTTAGGACATTTTTGAGCGCTGAAAATATTGCTCTGACTGCATTTCCCTTCTTCCTTCTTCCTTCTTCCTTCTTCCTCTTAAATTAATCTAACTCGCCCGGAGGTAAAGGCTTGTATTCGATCGCCCGCCAAGCATACTAACAAGCGGCCGCATCCATCCATGCCCGCTGCTTCTCCGCAGATGGTTTCCGACGCAAGTTCGATCGCCACCGGGCAGCCAATCAACGCATCGCGGCGTCGCAATTCCGGCAAAAGTAGCGCTAAACCGGACTTGGAGGCTGGCTTGTCTGCTGTAGAAAACATATCGGCTAGTTCGAGTAAATAGTGGCGCAGTCGATCGAGCAAACACAGTTCATCTGGTACTGTACTAGCAATAGAATGCAAGCTTACCGCATTGCCGAGATCCCTTTCATCCAATCCCGCAGCCGCGAAATCTACGCAGCGGTTGAGTCCAATTCCCACAACGGCGCGAGTTTTACCAAAAACATTGCCGGAAGTAGCTTCGCAGAGAATTCCCGCTAATTTGTGGCGATCGATCCAGACATCGTTTGGCCATTTCAGGCGCAGCATATCGCGACAGTCGGGAACCAAATCTTCGATCGCGTAAATCACGGCTAAACCGGCTGCTAAACTGAGCCCGGGCAACAGATTGGGGTTGAGGTTGTCGAGTACAAAACTAACAGTCAAGACACCAGTTGGGGCGTGCCAGGTGCGCCCGTGTTGGCCGCGCCCGCTGGTTTGTCGCTGGGTAAATACTGCATCTCCGTGGTGGAGTTGGGCCGCGCGGGCAATCGCCCAACTGTTGGTACTCGGACAGGTATCCAAGGAGTGTAGCCAGTGATAGAGGTTTGGGCGATCGGCTTCTGGCGATGCGGGTACGGGAGTTAAGGGCAATTCAGACAAGGTTTGATTTGTAGTATTGGATATCTAAAAGCTGATTATCGCAGGGCGATCGATCTTTTGTGCGAGTTTGGGCTATCGGCATTTTCGTCAGTGTTAATTCTTGCGGTTGCGATCGAAGTTTTCTATAAATATGTCTCACCGGGGATTGACAGCGATCGAATGCGGGGATTAAATGCGCGCATACACAGACAAAACCCGCAAGCCAAGGGTTAAGAGTTTATTGAGTCCAGGGAGTTTGAATCGCCCGGTATATTTAGCTTTGTTGTGTAGGATCGATTTCTAATCGCCCGGTATTTTTATTTGAAGCTCGATCGCTCTTTTAAAGCCTTGCCGCCAGTAAATCCTTAATAATTGGGATTTTGGCCGCAATTTCGGTTTGAGATACCTCGGTTTGCTGCCAACTCGATCGCCCTGCAAGTCGATCGGCCCACTGCTGCAACTTCGGATACTCATCAAAAGATATGCCAAACATCCCCAGGGAAGGCACCGCAGTCCCCGCCACCACTTCGGCGAAAGTAAACTGTTCCCCAGCAAAATAAGTGCGATCGTCCGCCAGCAAGCCCTCAAAAAACCTCAGCAGCGTTGTTATCTGCTGTTTTGACTGTTCCAACTTCTGTGCAGTGTCTCCCGCTACACCCAGCATTTGACGTGTTAATGGAAACATTGCCGGCAACAGTTCATTTAACGTCAGCATTTCCACCATCCGTACAATTCCCAACGCTTTCGCCTCTGTCGGTAGCAGTGCAGGCGTCGGGTATTTCGCCTCCAGATAATCGAGAATTGCCAGCGACTCCACCAAAGTCAAATCTCCATCCACTAACACCGGTATGCGGTGGAACGGGTTAATTGCCAGAAAATCCGCCTTAAATTGGTCGCCGTCGAGGTTAAGTGCTAGAGGCTCAAACGCAATCTGTTTTTCCAGAAGTGCCACCCACACACGGCGAGAATTCAGAGAAATTGGAGTGTAGTACAGTTTCAGCATCAGATTTACCTTACGCAACACCGTCAGTTTAGCAGCAAAATACCTTGATATATAAGGGTTTGGGGGAACGCAGCGGGTGGGTGGGAGCGATCGACACCCCTTTAAAAAACCCAATTTAAAAAAAAGTTGTATTACCCCCTTGACAGTCTTGTAATACTTAATGTAGTATAAATGTATGGCGAAGGGGAAAGAGCTTCAAAGCCTTCCCCCACGAGCAATATGAACCTTGACAACTGAATAGGAAGTTAATCGTGTCACATAATTGTGGACATTGGCGGTGTAGACTCCGGCAACAATAACCCGATCGGGTTGTAGTACGCGGAATCAACCGCCACCCTGTCCCAACTTGAGTAATTCAAGGACAGAAAATTGTTCATTTTCGCGGGGGTATAGCTCAACCGGTCAGAGCAATCGCCTGTCGAGCGAAAGGTTGCGAGTTCAAGTCTCGTTACTCCCGTCAGTAGATTTTAGATTTTAGATTTTAGATTTACTCCACAGGAGAAGAATCTGGGAACTGGAACTAGGGTCTAAAATCCACACATCCTGTCGGAAAGCAAGTATCCGTTTTTCGGCGGGGGTCAAAGTCCCGTAGGCAAAAGTCAAGCCGTCTCCCCCTCAAGGAGAAGATTGCGAGTGCAAACCTCGTCGGGACTCCCAGGTTAGGTGGCCGAGTGGTTGAAGGCGTCGGTCTGCAAAACCGAATTGCGCGGGTTCAAATCCCGCTCTAACCTCTGTTCCAATCAGAAATTAAAAATTATAAATTAAAAGATTAAACTAACAGTCTTTTAATTGATTTTTTTAACTTTGAAAAGGAACGAAGCGAAAGTGACATTGCAGCGTAGCTTAATCGTAAAGCGCCAAGTTCATACCTTGGTCAATGCGGGTTCAAGTCCGGCCGCTGCCACCAAAAGCAGGGATGGTGTAACTGGCAACACTCTGGTCTCCAAAACCAGCATTCTGAGTTCAAATCTCAGTTCCTGTGCCAATTTATAGTGCTGTAGGCAAATGGTTTAAGCCGCTTGGTTTTCACCCAAGTGATTGCGGGTTCAACTCCCGTCAGCACTTCCAAAATTTCTGGGTCGGCCCTCCTATTGGCGTGGGTACCTGTCTGTAAAACAGTAGCTTAAAGCGTTGCTGGTTCAATTCCAGCCCGACCCATTTGTAACTGCATTTAATATGCAGTTGCAATCTTGAGAACGTGGTGTAACTGGATAACATCTCAGTCTACGAAACTGAAGATTTGGGGGTTCAAATCCCTCCGTTCTCGCTGTGGAGAGGTGGCCGAGTGGCTTAAGGCGCTTTCCTGCTAAGAAAGAGCGGTTTAACAGCCGTCGAGGGTTCAAATCCCTCCTTCTCCGTTTTCCCCCGATAGCTCAGTTGGTAGAGCGCTTGTCTGAAGAACAAGAGGTCGTCAGTTCGATACTGACTTGGGGGATTGCGTTGCCTTATAGCTCAATGGTAGAGCAAGCGGTTGTTAACCGCTAGGTTGTAGGTTCGAGTCCTACTGGGGCAGCCATTTTTTTAATTGCCGGGTAGACAAATTGGTAAAGTCGCCTATCTCTGAAATAGGAGTTTTTGTAGGTTCAAAGCCTACCCCGGCACCCAATTATTGGGAAGTCGCCTAATCGGTATGGCACCGCTCTTTGAAAGCGGAAAAATGCAGGTTCGATCCCTGCCTTCCCAGTTCTGCTATTACCAAAGCAGATCAATTACACTCCTGTAGCCCAATTGGCAGAGGCCGCAATTTCAAAAATTGTGTTGTGTGAGTTCAAATCTCACTAGGAGTACCAAATTTTTAACTAAGTTTCTACTTGCTCCTGTGGCGGAATTGGCAGACGCGGCAGACTTAAAATCTGTTTTATTTGGCTTGTGAGTTCGAGTCTCACTAGGAGCATGAACGGGATGTAATTCAGCGGCCAGAAGCCATGCTTTGGGAGCATGGAGTCGTTGGTTCAAATCCAACCATCCCGACTTTACCCCTGTGATGTAATTGGAAAACATCACTCGCTCAGAACGAGTGTTTTTTGCAGGTTCGAGGCCTGTCAGGGGTATGAGGTTTTATTCAATCTAAAATCTCAAATCTCAAACCTCAAATAGGTTTTGCCCCTGTAGCCCAATTGGTAGAGGCGCTAGATTTAGGATCTAGTTAGTGCTGGTTCGATGCCAGTCAGGGGTATTTGGTGACATCGCGGGTGAAGTAGCCTGGGTAGGCTTGGAGGTCTCATAAGCCTCTTAATAGCAGGTTCAACTCCTGCCCCCGTCACCAAAAATGCAGGTGTGATGTAATTGGCAACATGAGGCTTTTGTAAAGCTTTTTTGTGAGTTCAAATCTCACCGTATGCTGGGCGTGCTGGTGTAGCTCAATTAGGCAGAGCAACTGATTTGTAATCAGTCGGTTGTAGGTTCAATTCCTATCACCAGCCCCACAATTGCGGATATGGTGTAACGGTAGCATTCGAGTCTTCCAAACTCTAGGCACGAGTTCGAGCCTCGTTATCCGCTTGGCGAAACAAGAAGTTTGTTAAATCTCACATCTTGCACCATTCTCAAGAACAGGCTTATTGACAATGGTGCAACATCTCAGTTAAACCCAAAATCTCAAATTTTAAATCGGTTTGCGGATGTCATGTAGCGGCTAGCATCTGAGTATGCCATTCTCAGCGCATGGGTTCGAGTCCCATCATCCGCTTTTGTAGTCCTGTAGCTCAACGGTAGAGCGTTTGCCTTACAAGCAAGATGTTGCAGGTTCAACTCCTGTCAGGACTACTAATTTATGGGAGTGTAGCTCAATGGATAGAGCGCCGCGCTTCGGACGCGGATGTTGTGGGTTCAAGTCCTGCCACTCTCGTTGTTTTTGCTTTAATTTAAGGAGGTTGATTCCATTGAATGGATAATTTTTTATATTAAGAGCGATCGCCCTTTGCGTGCCCCAATCTTTGGAGCCTACATACTTTAGTACGAGAGGAAAGGTAACGCTGTCAAAATCAGCGGGCGTTTGAGAACGAGGAGTGCGATGAACCCGGCAGGTTGGCTTAAAGGTAGCCATCCTTTAAAGAGTGTGTAGTAACTCATCGGCGGAGTCCCTCTAGTAACTGAGAAAACGCAATGCTCTGATAACTTGCACGTCAAAGTGCGTGAAGCGCAGCTATCCCATAGGGAATCGCACATTAACAAAAAACATGGGAGCGTAACTCAACTGGATAGAGTGTCGAGCTTCTACCTCGAATGTTGTGGGTTCAAGTCCTACCGCTCCTGCTGTCTGGGTTCGTAGCTTAATTGGTAAAGCATCTAACTGGCTGTTAGAAAGATATCGGTTCAAATCCGATCGCAATCCACCACACCAATTTTATATTTTAGATTTTAGATTTACTCAACAGGTGAATCTTTTACGCGGGGTCATAGCTCAATTGGTAGAGCGCTTGCTTTGCACGCAAGAGGTCAGGAGTTCGATTCTCCTTGACTCCACTTCCGGTGTCTGAAGTCGAAGCGGTCGAGACGCTAGCCCGTGAAGCTAGTTATTAGCGGGTTCAAGCCCCGTCGGACACCCCTTGGAAGATGCCGCTAAATGGTTGGCAACCAGTCTTGAAAACTGGGGTACAGGTAACTGTAAGGGTTCGATTCCTTCATCTTCCTTTTAACCACCGGAAGTCGAAAAGCGAGACACCGTGCTGATAACGCGGGGATAGGAGGGGCAGTACCTCCTCGGTGGATGGATTGGTTTATAATAAGTCTAGATTTGCTAGTTATTCAACATAGAAGCCATGAGCATTCAAGTTCTCAAATTAGAATTGATTCAGTGGATTTTGTTATTAAAGGATATTCAAATTTTAAACGAAATCCAAATACTGAAAGAAAATTCACCCGAAAAGACTGCTGTTCTCAAACCTCGTCAATTTGGCTGTGGTCAAGGAATTTTTACTTACGTTGCGGATGATTTTGATGAAACACCTCCTGGTTTTGAAGAATATATGTTGCCATGAAATATCTAATTGACACTCACATTCTAATTTGGTTTGTTGAAGGTAACGATCGGCTTGATGAGTATGTGCGCTCGCTGATTGCTAATCCTGTCAATGAAATCTATATCAGCCAAGCGAGTCTGTGGGAACTTACTATCAAAATCAGCATCAGTAAGTTGTCTTTGTCTATTTCTGTGTCCGAGTTAGAAATATTTCTGATCGACCACGACTTTCAAATTCTAGAAGCTAAGTTCCTCCATTACGAGAAATTGCAAAATCTTCCTTTTTACCATCAAGATCCTTTCGATCGCCTAATTATTTCTCAAGCCCAAGCAGAAGATTACACTATCATTACACATGACGATAGGTTCAAACAGTACGATGTAAAATTGTTGTAATATCAAATTATAAAAAGAAACGTGAAACATGAAAAAACTAAAATATTACGTTGCTTGCACCGTTGACGGGTTTATTGCTCGCGAAGATGGCTCATTTGATTGTTTTCCTATGCAAGGAGAGCATTTTGCTGATTTGTTCGATTCCTTTCCTGAAACTTTTCCTGCTCACCTTCAGGAAGCACTAGGCATTCGTGCAGAGAACAAGCAGTTTGATGCGGTTTTGATGGGACGCAAAACCTATGAGGTAGGTCTAAATGTTGGTATAACTAATCCTTATCCCAGCTTGAAGCAGTATGTTTTTTCGCGCACTATGAAAGCCAGTCCCGATGAGAATATTGAACTTGTTTCGGACAATCCTGTCGCATTGGTTAAGGAATTGAAAAAAGAAACGGGTAAAGACATCTGGCTGTGCGGTGGTGGCGCTTTAGCGACAACTCTTTTTTCTGAGATTGACGAGATGATTGTCAAGTTGAATCCGCTAGTTATCGGATCGGGGATTCCTCTTTTTTCCCGTGCAATCGAGCCGACAAATTTGGAACTTGCCGATCGCAAAATCTATAGCAACGGTTTCATGTTGCTTTATTATCGAGTGAAGTATTAGCAATCGGGACTTTATGCGTGGCAATTGCTGGGGGCAAAAAAGGACTGAAGTGTTTACTACACAATGATTTTTTAGGAATTACACAAAAGCTGACTTTTTAAGGGTGGTTAGCAAAGCGGTTATGCACCCGGCTTTTAACCGGTACCAGATAGGTTCAACTCCTATACCACCCACTTTCAATCTATCTGCCTTAATCAGCGTTTATCTGCGGTTAAAAATCAAAAACTTGGAAAGTGCGGTTGTGTGGACGGCAACTGGTTGGGAATACCAGGGTGCAGCGAAAGCTGTAGAGGTTCGACTCCTCCACTTTCCTTTTTAATCATTAGTCATCAGTCATTAGTCATCAATAATAGGCTAAGGACTCAAAACTCATGATTAAGAACCAAAAACAACTCTTAGAGGAGAATCAAATGTAATGTCACGCACCAAATTTGAACGGAACAAACCCCACGTCAATGTCGGTACGATCGGTCACGTTGACCACGGCAAAACAACCCTAACAGCGGCGATTACAATGACGCTGGCTGCACAGGGTCGGGCCAAGGCTAAAAAGTACGATGAAATCGATGCTGCACCGGAAGAAAAACAGCGGGGAATCACGATTAATACGGCTCACGTTGAGTATGAAACTGGCGATCGCCATTACGCTCACGTTGATTGTCCAGGTCACGCTGATTACGTGAAAAACATGATCGTGGGTGCCGCTCAAATGGATGGTGCAATCCTCGTCGTGTCCGCTGCAGATGGCTCGATGCCTCAAACTCGCGAACATATCTTGTTAGCGCGGCAAGTGGGAGTGCCGAAGTTGGTTGTCTTTTTGAATAAGAAAGATATGGTGGACGATGCGGAAATTTTGGAGTTGGTCGAGTTAGAAATTCGCGAACTTCTCAGTTCTTACGGTTTCCCGGGCGATGATATTCCAATTGTCGCAGGTTCGGCACTGAAAGCGCTGGAAAAGATGACTGCTAATCCGAAAATTCAGCGCGGCGAGGATGAGTGGGTTGATGGCATTTACAATTTGATGGATGCGGTAGATGACTGGATTTCTACGCCCGATCGCGATATTGACAAACCTTTTCTGATGGCTGTTGAAGATGTGTTCTCGATCAAAGGTCGGGGAACTGTCGCCACTGGCAAAATCGAGCGCGGTAAAATCAAAGTCGGCGATACTGTGGAATTGGTGGGAATCCACAACACTCGCCTGATAAATGTTATCGGTGTTGAAATGTTCCAGCAAATTCTGGATGAAGGAATGGCTGGAGATAATGTCGGTTTGTTGCTTCGCGGCATCCAAAAAGACGAAATTGAACGGGGTATGGTACTTGCTAAACCCGGTTCAATTAAACCTCACACTGAATTCGATTCTGAGGTTTACGTGCTGTCGGAAAAAGAAGGCGGCCGCCGAACTCCTTTCTTTGCGGGATATCGCCCTCAATTCTACGTGCGGACAACGGATGTTACAGGTACGATCGCATCTTTTACCGCTGATGACGGAAGCGCGATCAACATGGTAGTTCCGGGCGATCGGGTTAATATGACTGTGAAGTTGTTGCAGCCGATCGCGATCGAACAAAATATGCGTTTTGCCATCCGCGAAGGTAATCGCACTGTGGGCGCCGGTGTCGTCTCCCACATTCTCAAGTAGACGCTTTCGGAACCAATTAGAATCAGTAGGGTGGGCAAAAGTCCACCTTACTGATTAATTCACAGCAAATTTTTCTGTGTGGATGCAGTAGATCGCCAAGATGGAGTCAAGCGAATTGTCGAGATTGGAGATGGCCAAGTATCAGATTTGGTTGGGTGGTCGGCCGCACGTTTTGCACAACTCTGGGGCAGATAAGGTAGGATGGGAAAGACTCGTTATTTTATAATGTTGAGCCTTGGCGATCGGTAGAATAAATTGTATACTGAAAAAATATGATTCAACTAACAGGGGTTAAATGCCTACCAACGCACAATTGAGGGGTTTGTATCCAATTGGCTACCAGTTGACGTATTTAATGTTTCAGCCCATTCACCTCATTTGCATTGACGATCGCACTCAAAATTTATTCATATTGGCAGGAAATAACGAGGAAATAGAGTTGGAAATTACACCGAATGGGGAGGTGCTGTAATGAGTCAAATTAACTACAGTGCAATGTCTTACCCAGAGTTAAGGCGGTACTTTCTTGACCACCGAGACGATCGAGCTGCTTTTCAAGCTTATCTAGCAAAACGTCGGGAACGATCGCCGAGAGTCATTACAACAGTTGACGATCCAGACTTCGATGTCAAAATTCAGACAGCAATTCGCCAGCAAATGGCACAGCATCATAAGTAGCGCAGTACAGCGCCATAACACCGCATTGCAGCGAATAGACGAAAGCCGCTACTTAAGTTGTTTGAGGTTGTAATGGCGCGATCGCACTTGCGTTAAATATTGACCCGGGCCGAGCGCCACAAATTTTTACAAAAATAGTTGAGTTTTCAGAACGGTTGTGTTATACTAGCTTAGATGCGGGAGTATAGCTCAGTTGGTTAGAGCAGGTGACTCTTAATCTCAAGGTCGAAGGTTCAAGTCCTTCTACTCCCATCCCAAATAACATACTACTCACAAGGCTTTGAGGCTTTAAACTGTCTCTAGTATGTCGTTTTTCGCCCATTTTTCGCTCACGATAGCAGCCAATGGCGGTAGCGGTTGGATTACAGTGAGTGTCAGCGTTGTCGGATTTTTAATGCCGATCGACCATTGGGCCGAGTCGATCGATAAAAGTGCGATCGCCCAAGCTATTTTTACACTGAATAACAACAGGAAATGGTGATGAGCTATGATGGCAAGTCTCTCGGCGCGCTGCTATGGGGGCGATCGCGATTTAGATGCGATCGCCCATTTAATCAATACTTGCGAAGAAGTCGATCGGCTCGATGAAGGCACTTCAATCTCGGAATTACAACAAGAATTTAACCAACCGTCCCTAAATTTAGGGCGCGATATCCGCCTTTGGGAAGATGCGGAGGGAAAATTAATCGGTTTCGCTCGGTTGTGGATTTCTGAGCCTGGGGAAGTAATTGACGGTTGGCTGTGGTTTCGCGTTCACCCCGACGCGCGCGGTGGTGATGTGGAAGCAGCCGCGATCGCCTGGGGTGAAGTGCGGATGCGCGAGGTGTCTGCGATGCGGGGCGGGCCCGTGAAGCTGCGAACCTACGCGCGCGCTGAGGATTGCGATCGCATTTCTGTGCTGGCAAGTTGCGGTTTTAAGGTTGATCGCTATTTTTACCGAATGGCGCGATCGCTCTCTGAACCAATCCCAGAACCCCACTTCCCCAAAGGTTTCGCGCTGCGTCAGTTCCCCGGCGAAGAGGATGCGGCAGCTTGGGTAGAAATGTTCAACCAGTCGTTTATCGATCACTGGAATCATCACGATTTAACAGTGGATAAATTTAAGCACCAGTTAGCTAAACCCGATTACAGAAATGATTTAGACTTGATTGCTGTTGCTGATGATGGCACATTTGTCAGTTTTTGTTACTGCGAGATTAGTGTGGAAAAGTGCGATCGTACCGGGCGCAATGAAGGCTGGATTGCTTGTCTCGGCACTAGGCGCGGCTTCCGCAAAATGGGATTGGGACGAGCAATGTTGCTCGCTGGTTTGCATCGACTCAAAGCTGCCGGTGTGGCTACTGCTATTCTCGGCGTCGATGCTGAAAATTCCTCAGGTGCATTGCATCTTTACGAGTCTGCTGGCTTCCACAATATTCGCGACAGCATTTCTTATGTTAAGGACGTTTGAGCGATGTTACAGTTCGCGATCGTGCTTTGACCAAAGAAACCGGGTTTTTTACCGAATCTGCTGGCTGCAACGAAATATTTTGGTGAAAAAACCCGGTTTCTCGCCACTGGTGTAAGTTTTATCTAAAAAACTTTTGCTACCCCCTTGACACTTCTGTAGTATGTATGTAGTATATAAATATGGAAAGCGCAGGACAAGCAAAAACCTGTATTTTTCGTGCAACTTCTGAACCTTGACAACTAAATATAGCTCACAATTTCAAGGAACATCAATTTGAAAGTCTTGCAAGACAGACTCGATTGTCATGTTGTTACTTTATACGAGACTGTTCGGTTACAAACTGACTCGAACCGAGTCAGATGTTGTACGAAATCAGTCTAGTTTTACTGAATTTCATGCGGATTCAGAACAGACAAGTTCGGCCAGATTTCAAGCACCAAAAAATGCTGAGGAAATCCGCACAATCCAACAAGCTTATCATTTAGAACGGCGCTTCTTTCAGTAAAGGTTATCAGATTTCGTGAATCTTTACCGATACTGGCAATTTGCTAAGTCTCACAAAAAGCCAAAGTCGAGAGCAGATAAGCTACCAATCCCAAATCCAAAATTGCTCTAGGAGGTATCGGTAATGGTTCACATTCGTTTTGAAGGACGTTCTTATGACGTGGCAGAAGACCAACTGGGTATCGCGGCAGGAATGAGCGACAAGGCTATTAAGGAACGTCTGGCCAATCATTTTGATGTCAAGGGCGATCGCTTCGAGTCTTACGTACTCGATCGCCGTCCCAGCGGCGATTTAATTGTCCGCCCAGAAGCCGTTTACGGGTAGAAATTCACTGAAAGCACGTATTAGACAGCGCACCCCAACTAAAGAAGCTTACAAACTGGAAACGTTCGACTTAAAATCGAATTGTAGGTTCAATTCCTACCTGCCGAGAGGCTGAAAAAAAAGCTTCTCTGACTTGTGCGCTGCCTCTTATAGCTGAATTTTTTATATCTATCCGGCGCTTAAAAGTTCCACTTCGCGCCCCAACAAAGGAAGCTTACATACTAGCTCATTGGTAGAGCATTTCTCTTTAACAGAAAAGGTCGCGGGTTCAACTCCTGCGTATGTGCCAACGGCTTTCTTAACTTGCGCGAAGTGACTTTTAATGCTATAAAAGGCAAAAATAATTGAGCAATTTAGAATAATCACAAGTCAAAACTTTCTAGTTTAGAGATTAGAAAAATTTTGTTCCGCACCCTAACGAGTGAAGCGAATACACACATTCTAATCGATTTGTCGCAGGTTCAAATCCTGCCAGCCCCGTTTAAGGGGCTGTAGCTCAGGGGTAGAGCCATCGGACAGTCAAAACGCTTTGCCAACTTGTGCGGAACATCTCATATTTATAAAAAGTTAGATATAAAAGTGGTGTGTGAGGAGACTTAAATTATGACAAAAAAAACTATAATTTACCGATCGCCCTGCGAAATAGACAATCTGATTCACGCTTTCCAAGAATGCAGCCTGCCGCGAAGTCAATGGACTCACGAAGCGCATTTAACCGTTGCCCTTTGGTATCTGTTTTATGATTCGGAACAAGAAGCGATAAATGCGGTGCGGAATGGCATTAAACGTTACAACTCGGTTCAGGGAATTGAGACTACAAAAGATAGCGGATATCACGAAACACTAACGCTGTTTTGGGTGCGAACTATTCGCCGATATCTCGCCGATGAAAGCCGGAATCGATCGATGGTAAATCTTGCTAACGGTTTGATTGCAAAATATGCCGATCGCACTTTACCCTTTCGCTACTACACGCGCGATCGGCTGATGTCTTGGGAAGCTCGAAATAACTGGGTTGAACCAGATTTGAGAGCGATCGAATTAGAAACAGTTTCCCTGAAATAGTTAATTTCAAATCGCAGTTTTTGCCGCGCCCCAATCGCGAGAGCTTACATACAGACCCTATTAGGTTTAGCCATAGGTTTACTAAAAAAAGCTCCCCAAACTTGCGCGGTGATTTTTAAATTTCACTCGCTAGCGTGCAACAACTGCCAACCACCGATTTTGAATACTTCTCAAATCCAACATCCAAAATCGAATAGGAAGGTAACACCAATGAATATGAATACAGCAGAACGCGATTTGCGTTTGGAAATGCTCAACAGTCTGCTCACCACTCCTCACCGTGTATTAGAAAAAGTAGCAGAAATTCACAAGTTAATTATCGAATTAGACCCCATTTTTTACGGTCATTTAGCAGTGTGGTATCAGCGTCACGGCGACGTGCGCGATCACAAGGAAGTTTTTGCCGGAAATTTGCTGACTTCGGCGCTGACGGAACACCGAGATGCCGGTTTTATGATGCTGCAAGAGTTCCCTCCCTACGAGGTTTCGCGCATTGTGGACTTTATGAAGCGGCACCAGAATAAGATGCCCCGCAGCGCGCGCACTGCTGTCACTCGCTATCTGAAATCGCGGGAAAAGAATCCGCAGTTTTTCGATCGCGCCGCCCTCCGCAACCGCAAGGCGATGAAGCATTTGTACGCAACGCTGCACGTCAAGCCGAGCGATCGCGCTAATGCTATTCTGTTTAAAGACAATCCGCCGGAAGACTCTCTGGCATTCGTTTTGAAGCAGTTGGCTAAGGCGGCGACACCTGGGGAACAGGCGAATTTGATTGTTGAGTACAAGATTCCGTATACGATCGCAGTTGGTGCGATCAAACAGCTAACGCCAACGGTTTTGGCGGCGCTGATTAACTCGATGTCGCCGCAGGAAGTCATCAACAATTTGAAATCGATTCAGTCGCGCGGGGCGATGGATCACCCGGAAGTCAAGCAGTTGATTGACTCGAAGCTGGATGAAGCGGCAAAGTGCGATCGGGTTTCTGCTTACAAAGCGAGTGTGGCGGGCGCGGGCGCGAACTTCGACGCAGCAACGGCGGCGAAGCTGGAAGCGGTGACAAACGAACAGGTGAAGAAGCGCGGCAAGATTGCGAAAGCAACCGGTTTGTTGATTGACAAGTCTGGTTCAATGGAAAGTGCGATCGAAGTCGGGAAGCGTCTCGCTGCTTTGATTTCCGGTATTTCCGAGGCTGCACTGTTCGTTTATGCCTTTGACACGATACCGTATCCAGTGCAAGCAAACGGCAGCGAATTGACAGACTGGGAAGGCGCTTTCAAGCACATTCGCGCTGGCGGCGGCACAAGTTGCGGTTGCGCGGTGGAAGCAATGCGGATTAAGAAGCAGGTTGTCGAACAATTCATTATGGTGACAGATGAAGGCGAAAACGCTGCACCTTATTTTGCAGATGCTTATCAGAATTACTGCCGCAGTTTGGGGGTAATTCCTGATGTTGTGATTGTGCGAGTTGGTGCTTGGTGCGAATATGTCCAGAAGCAATTGAAGGACAAACAAGTATCGGTGGAAACCTTTACGTTTGCGGGAGATTACTACTCCTTACCGAATTTAGTGCCGATGTTGAGCCGTCCTTCGCGGCTGGAATTGTTGATGGAAATTCTGGATACATCGCTGCCGGTCAGGGATGATAAGTGATATAATTGGGCATGGCTCGTGAGTTAAGCTTGCGGCCAATGCTCACTTTATGGGAGAGCTACTGTGCCATACCTCAAAGCAAAACATCTATCAACCCAAGGTAAAAGGTTGAATGAGAGGGTAAAAACTGCTAATCGCAAGTTAATTTATATTGGTGGTGAAATCAGGTTTCAATCCGAGATGGATTTGGAAGATTATATAGATGAGAAATTTGATGAAATATTTCCCTCGCTAATTAAAATCAAAAGGCAGCATACTGTAAAAATGCAGCGATGCGATTTATTGTGCTGTACCAAATCCGAAAATCAGCCGATAATTATTGAGTTGAAAAATGAAGAAGATCGAGGATTAGTTTCGCAGCTAACTCGGTATCGTAAAGCTATTATCACCAATAAATGCTTTGATGATAAAATTGACTATTCTTTGCCAGTTAAAATGATAGCGATCGCACCTAGTTTTCACAATGATAATTATACAGATAAAGAAGCTTCAAAATTTGAAGATGATTTTTGCTTTTGGGAATTTGCTGTAGAAAATCATCATAACTCAGGTCAATTTAAACTATTAAGTCAAATTTATGAAATTTCTTACCCTGTATTTGGGTTGCCAGAAATCTCTCCTAATTTAGATATTAGCAGTTTACCTGCTTTTACTTGCAATTTTGTAGGTAGGCTCCCACCCGACTATCATACAGATTTTCTTAAGTGGCGAACTTTGCTTTTGTCTCAGCCAAAAGTAAAAGAAATGGTTAGTAGCACTTACAGAAAAATATTGTATGGAACTGGGGATGGAGTGAATCACAAAAAAGTGGCAGAAATAACTAACACTACTAACGGAATCGTTTTATTTCTTTGGTTGCCAACAGCAGTTAGTAAAAACATCAAAACACCGGTAACTCGATTTGGATTTGTTTTGAAAAAAGGAAGCAACCCTTTTTCTGAAAATTCTTCCATAGAATGGGTCGTCTGTACAAAAGATACTATCAACTTAAAAGAGCAACCTCAACCAAATACATTTTCAGGAATGACTAGACATGGAATGTTAAAATGGTGTAAACCTAATATGTACTTGACGCAAGCTGCACTAGGTTATAATAATAGTTTTTGGTTACTTCTCAATCTTCTTAAAGGTATTACTCCTCCTCTGGATAACACTACTCTGGAATGGTGGAAATCTTACGCAAAGGAGACACCGACTAATTTAGGATGGTTTATAGATTTAGCTATCAAAACCTGGAATTATCGCGTCAAGTAGAACTTTTATATACGGATACATTCAGCAGCAAACGAAAAACAGCCCGCAATCCTTCAGGTGTTAGCATTGTAAATTATTCTCTAGTTTGAGCGATAATTGCTTGTAATTCTGGATTAGCGATGGATGACACTAACTGGGAATCCGCACCAGCCAAAGCAGCGCGCAACTTTTCCGAAGTCAGTGCAGGATATTTCTCTAACACTTGCTGTTGTGTCCATCCCGCAGCAAAGAGCCCCAGCAAAAATTCTACAGACAATCGAGTTTCTGGGGCTGCTGGTTGACTTGTTGAAGCTTTCGGGTTTGGATGAATGAGCTTTCGCCAGTCCATTGTTTTACTTAAACGATTTGGGAAGATTCCGCCAATTATACTGCATTTGGACACAGTGGAAACACGGGCCTTGTTGACTGATTGTGTAACATGATACGGCAGGTAATACCATTTTAGATTTGAGATTTTAGATTGGGAATCACTGATGACAACCAGGGTTTGGGATTTGGCGACTGTGGCATTTTTTTTTGAGCTGGTGTCATTTCCCGATTTTGCGATTAAATTGTTATTACGATCGCAGTACAGCACTTTCTTATAGACTAGAGTAATGGGGTAGCGACGGAGCGATCGCCCTTTTTTCTTTTGTCCGTTTCAATACCAAACCCCGTTAGCGAAGCCCGCCCCTACGGGGGCTAGGCCAACGAAGAGGATCGCACTAAATCTCAACCCACTGTCTAACGAACTGTGCAACCCACAATACAACTACTTTAACTTCTTAAAACTATGGGAAAAAAGTCGAAAGCCAAAAAATCCCAGGTCAAAAAATCCAGTTTGCTCTGCCAGCGACTCCAAGAAGCTCTCGATCGAGGCAGCAAAGTTTGGATTAAAACAAATAATAGCAGTTTCGGAGGCATCCCGATTAATTTGTTCGGGGAGTTTGTGGAACTTTTGGTGATAGTTCCCCCTAACGAACAGGCGGAACATATTGATGCTTACGGACAAGTTACGTGGCTGATTCGACTCTCTGATATTATTGCACTCGCTTACCCTACTGAATATTGGTCTAAAGATAGATTAGAAAGTTTGCTGCCACCCGATGCCGTTACTTCCGAAGTAGGAGATTAACTGCGTAGGGTTTGCATTGCGTACCCTAATTTTAGCTGAGTTGTATTTGGTATGGTGTGCAATGCACACCATACGTTTACTATTTTTTAAGCTGTTTTAGCAGCAAACATATACACCTGTTCCACCGATTTTTATCCGTTTAATTAGTTGTTGCAAGCTGAAAGCTGCACTTTACAACTGCCGCCCTCTAGTTCGCTGCAACCGGCGAGAGCTTGAGCTTCTGCTGCGGCTTGATCGTCGCCCCAGCCCGCACCTGCTCCTCCTTTGCCTACTGCGATCGCTCCACAATTATTACTATTAGATGTCAGGGGTTCGCAGTCGTTCGCACCTCCGCTTTGTTCATTGCACACGGCTACTGCTGCGTTTAGTGCTTCTTTCTCTGTAGCATGATCCCAACTAATACCAGTGGCGTCAGAAGTCGGAGAATAAGCAGTAGCTCCATAGGTGTCCTGAGCTTGAGCTACCTGGACTGAGCCAAAAAGAGGAAGTGTCAAAGCTGTGACTACAACCCACTTAGAAAAAAGCTTTTGCAGCATATTTACTTACGATATTTACAAGGTTAAGTTTCGAGGTTTTCTCAATATTAGATTAGCCGATTAATTCCTGTCAATAGTGTTGAAAAATCTTTATATTTTCTTAAATTAAAAGTGTTATGGGTAACAAAAACTAAGATGACGGAGGTAAATTCAGTGGCAGATATCCGCAAAATCCTTAGCCAACTCGCTGCCCAAGAAGCGCACCTACTCGATACCCAATTTCTGGCGCCCTGCGTGCGCGGGGGAAGCGTGCGGATAAGAGTTAGCTCAATGATTTATACTTTTCAACCGCAGCCACGCAACTTTGAAGGATGGGCTATTTTTGGGCCAGTCAATGAGAAAATTGCTGCGGTGATTGAGGAACCGAGTTTGCCGCAAGTAGCCGAGTATTTGCAACTGCTCGTACCCGTTCGCTTGCAGTTGGCTTGCGTGCTGCAAGGGCAAACTTGGCTGGCTTATCCTGTTAACGAATCTGATGCTAAACAGCGCACTGGTGTTGCCAAACCCGTACCAGTTCATTTAGTAACAGAAGGTTCGCAGTTTGAGCCGATAGTTGCGCGGTGGGACGGTAATTGTTTGTGGTTTGAAGAGATTGACAGGCGCGCCGATCCGCTGCCGTCTGAGAAGTTAAAAGCAGCTTTAAAAAAGTTGATTTTGGCGGAAGAACTTCGCTTTAAAGGGATGACGCCGGAAATGCGAACAGTTTACGAATTGGTGTCCCGAAATATTAAAGATTTCAATCCGAAAGTGCGGGCAGAACAGCGCTTGCAGCGGGCGCTAAAAATGGGCGGCGGTGAATTGCGGGATTTTGGCGATCGCGAAAATTATTGGCTGGTTGAATGGACTAGCGGAACGGGAGAACACCACACTTCTGCGATCGCCAAAAATGACTTGACAGTTATAAGTGCGGGGATTTGTCTCAGCGGATTAGACAAAGACTTCGACTTGCATTCATTGGTTGGAGTCGTCGAAAATCGCTAATTCTTGATTACCATGAGTATATTTTTTCACGAACAACTTTACAGAAGTGCCGCAGTGATGTCGCAGATCAAAAATTTCCCGGTAACGGTGTGCGGCGCGGGCGCTTTGGGTGCGAATATTACAGAAAGTCTGGCGCGATCGGGCTTTTGTCAGTTAAAAGTCATCGATCGCGATCGCATTGAGGAACGCAACCTTTCCACTCAACCCTATTATCGATCGGACATCGGCGCATTCAAAGCCAAAATTCTCGCCAACAACCTCTACCGCGCTTTGGGAGTCAGCATTGACGCGCACTCAAAAGAATTGACACCCGCAAATGCCGATCGGCTGCTGGCCAACAGCGCCACAGTCATCGATACTTTTGATAACAGTATCGGGCGGCAAGCAGTCAAGGATTACTGTGCGAGTGCCTCCCTTCCATGCGTGCACGTCGGATTAGCTGCCGATTACTCCGAAATAATTTGGAACCAACACTATCGGGTTCCTTCAGCGGCGAATGATGACGTTTGCGATTACCCGCTGGCGCGAAACTTGGTAATCCTGACAGTTGCAGTTGCCTGCGAAGTTATTGTTACCTTTGCTGCTACCAAAGAGCAACAAAATTTAACTTGCACGATCGGAGATTTTGCAGTAAAGCCACTTATATTGTAGAATGTCGGTTGACTGTTGCCAGAAACCTGGTCAATCAAGATTGGATGCCCCCATCCTATAAACCCGGTTTCTCACCCTCAAACAATCGTCCAACTTGCAAAAAACGCTTGAAAAATTAACAGGGAAAGTATGGCCGGATCGCAGACTTTTTATTATTTACTAGCAATTCTCGCACTATTAGTTTTGACGGGTACAAGTAGAGCAAACTATGCAGCGGGCTCCGCAGTTTGCTACACTGATGATTGCCATCGACCAGCAGTGAGACACCATAAAAGGATTTTAAAATGCGGCTCGAAAGGGCACGATGTGAAGAAACTGCAAAAGTTGTTGAACGCGCGGGGCTTGTCCCCACACCCGATCGTAATTGATGGCGTTTTCGGTCCGACAACCGAAAATGCAGTGAAAAGATTTCAGCGGCAAGCTCATATTCCTGTAGACGGAGTTGTGGGAGGCAAAACTTGGGACAGACTGTTTGCTAGTTCCTAACTTTAAGCACTGCACAACAAAGGTTCCTAAGTCATTATTGCTAATCATTAATCGCTGTGGTTTGTAGTTGCACAGATAGCACGTTTTGTGCAACTACAGACACAGAAGCTTTAATCAACAATCAATCGCATACTAGATTGCTAATGAATGAAGTTTTAGATTTTTGGTTTGGTCGATCGCACTCTCCAGAGTTTGGCAAAGTCCAAAAGAAATGGTTTGAAAAAAATGCGGATTTTGATGCAGAAGTGCGATCGCGCTTTCTGCCCAAATACGAATTAGCGGCCTCCGGTAAACTCGACTCATGGCAAGATTCCCCCGAAAACTGCCTAGCATTAATAATACTGCTCGATCAATTTCCGCGTAATATGTTTCGGGGAACGCCCCAAGCATTCGCCACAGACAGCAAAGCTTTAGCCACCGCCGAATACGCTATTAATCATAACTTCGAGCGCGAATTGCTGACTGTACAAAAATTGTTTATTTATCTACCTTTTCAACACAGCGAAAACTTAGAAAACCAGCAAAAATCTGTCGAAGTATTTAGCCAACTCAGCGGCGAACCTGACAGCGATTCACTCATTGAATACGCGCAGAAGCATTTGGAAATAATCCAGCGTTTTGGGAGATTTCCCCACCGCAATGAAATTCTCGGACGCGAAACAACCCCCGAAGAAGCGGAATTTCTCAAACAACCCGGTTCTGGATTTTAAAGTGCGATCGCAAAATCTCGATCGTCCGGATATATTCGAGGTTGTAGAGGCTGTTTGAGCGCAATCACAACCAACAGCAGGCAATCTGTCTACAAAACCCGCCGCAACCCAGCGAATCTCAAATTGAATAGTGAAATTAGAAAAGAAGATAAATTCTTGATTTAACAAAAAGTATACCAGGGTGAAGAATTTATCGATCACCCAACCGTCACCCGCGATACTGCACCCGATAAATCCGGTTGTTCGCTTCCTCAGTAAATAGCAAACTCCCGTCAGGTAAAACCAGCAAACCAACCGGCCTTCCCCAAGTTTTCGGGCCCGACGGATCTGTCAGAAAACCCGTCAGAAAATCCTCATAATAACCTTGAGGGCGTCCGTTCGCCGCATTAAAAGGTACAAACACGATTTTATAACCAGTTCCAGCGTTCCGATTCCAACTGCCGCGAAACGCCACAAATGCCCCATTGAGAAATCTTTTGGGAAACGTTTTGCCGTCGTAAAACTGAAGCCCCAAAGCGGCAGAGTGCGCCTGAAACAGCACGTCCGGCATTAATGTTTTAGCCGCTAAATCAGGTCGATCGCTATTGCCATTTCTGGCGTGGCGCGGGTCGAGCAAATTCGGCTTAAAATAAGTGTAAGGCCAGCCGTAAAACTCGCCTTGACGAATTCTTGTTAAGTAATCCGGCACCAAATCATCTCCCAAACCGTCGCGTTCGTTGACTGTCGTGTAGAGTTGATTGGTTTTTGGGTGAAAATCCAATCCCACCGGATTTCGCAAACCGGAAGCAAAAATTTGCTTGTTCTGACCGTCCAAATTCATCACTTGAACAGACGCCCTCGGCAGCGGTTCGACATCGGCATTAGACTGCGATCCAACTGATACGAAAAGCTTGCTCTTGTCGGGGGAAACGACAACATTTCGCGTCCAGTGTTGGTTGTAGCCCCCGCCCGGTAAATCGGCAATTTTTTGACCAGCACCGGTCAATTGTTCCTGCCCTTTTGTGTAGGGAAATCGGCGGACTTCAGCGGTATTTCCTAGGAAAAAATAGCGATCGGCAAAAGCCATGCCAAAAGGAATATTTAACCCGTTTTGGGCACTTGCAAAAGTTTTGCGAACCTCAGCAACCCCGTCGCGGTTGGCATCCCGCAACAGCGTAATCCGATTCTGCCGGGTTTCTGTTACCAAAACATCGCCTGTCGGCGTCAAAGCCAGCCATCGCGGAGCGTCTAAATTGTCAGCAAAAACGTTAACTACAAAGCCAGGAGGGACTTGCAGCACTGGCGATGCGGGAATCGGTACTACTTGAGGAGGTTTTGAGGCGCTATCGCTGGCTCCTGGCTGCGGCAAAGTAGTTGCAACAATACGGATTGGCTGCGGCGAAAGCGGTTTGGTAGGTACAATTTGATTTGTCCCAACATTTGCCAGCGGTGCACGGGAGGGAATTTGCGACACGGGGCCGTCGTCGCCCACAGCAGGGGCGATCGCATCTGTAGCTCGATCGCACGCCATCACCGGCAACAGCAGAATTAGCAGCAAGAAACGCAAGTAATACATAGCAGCGATTTCTCAACAATTGCTGAACAATTCTATTATTCTAACTGCTATTAAACAGCTAAGCCACCGCCGGCGCGGTGGCTTAATTCCATTTACTGATACCAGTTGCAAAAAAGAATGCAAGTGTAGGCTAGTGCTCCAAAACTTGAGCTCGATCAGTCAATCGATTTTAGATTTTAGATTTTAGATTTTAGATTGAAGAAAGCGACGCCACTGATAACTCCGAGGGCTTGCGATCCGGATTCGAGCTTTTTTCTCGATCCACGAATGAATCACGCGACAGGTGACCACATTGCTTTTGGTCATTCCCAATTCTCTAATCAAAAATCAAAAATCGAAAATGGTATAACCTAGGTCTACCAAAGCCCTCTCACAGGAGCCGGACGGGGAGCCGGAGCCGGAATCGGACGCGGAGCCGGAACCGGAGCCGGAGCCGGAGCCGGACGAGGAGCCGGACGCGGTGGCGGTTCGGGAGCCGGACGCGGTGCCGGTGCTGGGGTTGCGGGACGAGCAACCGTTGTGGCTACAACCTTATAATCGGGGATCACCGCGATATTTTGTATCTGAGATCCGGCGACGGTGGCTCTGACTTTCATTCCCGGTACTAGACCAATAATTCTCAGGACGCATCTTTGAATCCTGAGAGTCCTGTACGGCGCGCTTTCTTCGCGAATAGTTACTACATCGCCGACAATACTTTTGACAAAACCGACAATGGTTGTAGTGTTTGCTGTTGTGGTGGTCTGCGTTTGGGCTATTTGAGTTGCAGGGTTAGCCATCGCAGGATGTACTGAGACCGCCGAAATTACCACCGACAGTGTTGCACCTGTCAATAATTTGATCTTCTGAAGACGCATTGAAACCTCACATTAACTGCTATTCAGGGTCGGGTTTGCTTCCGCTGCACGAAAGTCCCAACCTCTATACCTAATCCAGTTTAATCCCCAGAGTAGGAAATTTATGACAATCTCAAAAAAAGATTATCGAACAAGTATTGAAAGACTAAATTTTACATCATAAGTTCCCGATTTACAACAAGTTCAGCGGTTTGGATCTCTAGAGTGTTGCCGTGATATATTGAGTTTATTCGATCAACCTTAGCAGTTTTTTTCCGCCAACCTAACTGTTGCTGGGGGGGACTCTACCCAAAGACAGATTGTGCTTGCCGGATACAGCAGCGCCATAGTTTGAATACTCGATCCCCAGTCGGTCATGGCTAAAAAATCAAATTAGTCGGAGGTAAAATTTAATCATTTTCTGGCAATATTTACGCATAAACCGGGTTTTTTCACGACATTCTATTGCGTAACTCCACTGAGCCGCTTATAAAAACATTGTGGTTTTAGTATTATTGCCTAAGCTTTGTGTTGAGTTACAAGCTATCAGTGGTGGAATTTTAACTAAAAACTGTGCAGCGCAGTTCCCCTCAAAAAGCCATCTCAAAATTTTTCTCATCGGGTGCGGTTGGCGGATAATTAGATAGGAACTTTGTAGGAAATGCTGGTGAGGAGTTTAGCGAACAAAACAATGGTGAAGAGCAAATTTTTGTTTGACAAGTTAATTGTACTGAGCTTGAGTGCAGCCGCGCTGTCGGTCGGCCTACAGCAGCAGGCGGCTGCCGAAGTGGTGGCTAATTCAAGTAATAGTGCGATCGCAGCGCAGCGGCCCACATCCGAGACAAAATTGCCGAATCTCGGAACCCCAGAACTGCCGCCCCTGGGAGAACCATTTCGTTATATTCCCCAGGAACCAAAGCCTGCGGTAAATCCTATTGAGGAAGTGCGTTTAGTCCTGAAATTGCGAGAACGCCGCGTCTATGTTTACCGACAAAATAAGGTGCAAACCAGTTTCCCGGTTGCTGTGGGAAAAGGCGGCTGGGAAACTCCTACAGGCAATTTTAAAGTTATGCAAATGATCAAAGATCCAGTTTGGCAAAATCCTTGGACAGGAGAACTTATTCCTGCTGGGCCAGACAATCCATTAGGGAGTAGGTGGATGGGGTTTTGGACGGATGGCAAGAATGTGATTGGTTTTCATGGTACTCCGAATCCAGAGTCGATCGGGGGGGCGGCTTCTCACGGCTGCGTCAGAATGTTTGATAAAGACGCACAGGCTTTATTTGAGAAAGTCGCAGTTGGCACACCGGTGATAGTTGAGCATTAATTATTTGGAGGTTGGGGTGCATAAAAACATCCAGGAACAGGCAAGATGCCTGTTCCACAAAGACTTAAATTTGGTTGTGGAGTGGGCAGGAGAGCCCGTTCATGAAAGACTGATTGATAATGGTGATTTTCGGTGAGTTAGAACTTACACCTTAAACCCTCTCAGCAACAGGCTTTCCCGCCTGTTGCACAAAGAGTTAAATAGATTGCTGATATTTTTCCAGCAACTCCGGGATGTAATCGTAGCCGTCAACACCGATCGCCGGAATGATATTCGCTCGACTTTTCGCCAAAGATTGTTTAAAAGATTCCGCCCCCATTTGACCCCGCAAAATTGTCAACAAACCAGCCGATTGACGCCACTCCATCGCACCAATTTGCTCCAAAGTATACATCCCCAAACTGCCCGCAAATATCGCTTTTTCTAGTGAGTTGATTCTGTAATAAGCTTGAGCCAAGTAAGCCAAATTCAGACCTTGCAAATATAAATCCCCTGAGAATTGAGCTGCTTGCCAACCTTTGAGCAAATATTCGATCGCAGCTTCAGCATTTTCCAGGGCGATTTTAGCAATACCGAGACTGCTGGAACAAAAAGCTTGACTTTGGCGATCGCCCAATTTTTCCGATAGCAACAAACCTTGTTCCAAATAACCGATCGCACTCTCGTAAACCTCCGGTTCCACCTCCTCCAACTGCCGCGCTTGAAACACTTCACTGTAACCCAAATTAGCCAGAGCATTTGCCTCGCCTTGTCGCTCTCCCGCTTGTCGTGCCATAATTAAAGCCCGCTGGCTGTAATTAATCGCTTCCTGATAATTTTTTTGAGCAACATAGTTGCGGCTGATGTGATTGAGATTGGCAACTTCGCAAGCTTTGTCTCCTTCGGTACGGGCAATTTCCAGCGCTTGCTTGTGCAGCAAGAGCGATCGCTCGTAGGCCCCAGCCGCCTGCATCGAATAACCCAAAAGCGTCAGAATCCGAGCTTTCGCTTGAGTCCCTTCAACTCGCCGCAGCGGTTCGTCTAAATAATCCAAAGTATGTCGCAGGGCTTTACCATCAAACGAAGCAAAAATTCCCCCGTAAAGGGGAAAGTATTCCCGCTGAGAAAAAGCCCGCAAAATTTGCAAAGTTACTTGAAAACAAGCATTTGCCAACTGCTCGCCGCTCTTGGTAGAATTATTAAACCCACTAGCTAGCTGGCTCCAAATTACCGCAAAAGTAATGTAAGTAGAAATTGAAGCTTTTGTTGACACTTTGGAATCGTAAACTTGCTTGTCAAACCATGTCGCCAACGCCCGCTGCAAGCACTGCAAAATAATCGCCACTTCCACCAATATTCCTAACTCTAAATTCGATTCTTTTGCCGCGAATTGAACTACAGATTCACCAAGCGCAATAGTATTCAACAGAGCCTGGGGAAAGGGACTATTAACTTTTTTTGCCCAAAAAGCCCAAGGCCCATTTTGTTCGGGACTACCGGCAAATCCTAGCTGCTGCGGCTGATAAATCCAGCCTACGAGTTCCGGTTCCAACCGCTGCCAAGATTCTAAACCTTTAGCGATGCCGGCGGTGATTTGCTGCAAATCTTGTTCGGTTTCGGGATTGGCAGTTTGCAGCATTTGTTGGTGCAGAGATTTTGCCAATTGCTGCAATTGAGCCAGAGTCAGCGGATGTTCTTTATTCGGATCGATTACTTGCAATAATGCCAGGAGACGGGCGTTAGATTCTGCCGTAACGATTTGTTGGATTGAGGATGCAATTGCGCGATCTACGCGGTTATCTTTCTGCCAGCGTTCCCATTCTCCTTGGATGGTTTTGAGAGCTCGGAGGGTGCGATTTGCCTTTGCTTGTTTGATTTCGTCTTTTTCATTTCTGAGTTGATTTTCGGTGGCATCAAGGCGTTCACCGAAACAGCGTTCAAAGATTTCGCCCGTACCGGTACTAATGTCTTGCACCAGCATTTGATAAACTTGTTCTTTGGAGCGAATTTGACCTTTGAGGGTGATTTCGACAATTTTGTCGATTAGGGCTAGGTAGCGATCGCGCAATGAGGTAGATTCAGGCATAAGTTATTTTTAGTTAATAAATTTTTATGGACAGCGCTTGCAGCTTGCACCATTTCATGCTGCTACTTAATTTTACAGCTCATCTGGATTAATGCCCATTGCTCGGAGTCGATCGGCTAATGGATTGGCCCGCTGACTTTCAGATTCGGCTCACTGCCTTTCCAATTGAGTTCGCTGTCTTGCAAATTCTTCGGGAGTCAGAACTAAATTCCCATTAACATCATACCAGTTACAACCTCTGATGTTCCAAGAAAGAACCTTACCACAAACTCAAACTCAACTTTATTTCCAGTATCCATAATCGAGAACTTGTTAACACTTGTTCGCGGTAAAGGTTGCCCACTAAGCGAACTACTTTCAATTGGTTGTTGTATTCGCTAAAAATAAATTAATAACGAATTTTCAAAATTATCTCGTAAATAGGCAACTTGGTCGGCGGTTGATTTGGTTCCGATTCGGTCAGGCTCAAATCTTCATCTTCCCTACCTAGTAACAGAAATTAAATGGCGATTAAACGACTTACTGCTTTGTACCAAATGACGTAATTTTCGCCCAAGTCTCTGTCTCGGCAAACTCTCAAAACATGGACAACTAAATACCAATCGGGTCTTTTGTACCAATTGGGAGGATTGAAGTCGTAGTAGAGATTTATATCGCTGACAGAGAATACGCGATCGGCTAGATAATTAGGGACAAAGCAACTATCTCAAAAATTTTGTGATTGCCAAGGTGATATTCGTCAGGCAAGCCTGGGAGATTCGAGCCTTCACTTGGTAGAGCGTACATCGTCAGCAGCACTTTTGTTTGCGTTGGGCGAATCTGTTATGTACATTGTTATACAATTATCCCTGCGAGATGTTAAGGAGATTCAGGCGGTATGGTAATTCTTACATTATAACGCGATGTGATTTGTCGTGGCAGAACGTCGCTATCCTTTGCACCGGAAATTTTTGCTAAATAACGATGATCGCCCACACCTTTTCTTAATAAATATTCTCATTTTGCTCTGACGGTCGGTTTGAGATTTTTTTGGATAGCTATAACGTATTTTAGTATGTAATGCAGGTAACATTTTTAAGTGCAATCGCTCAATTTTTTGAGTTTGATGCTGCGCCCAATTCGAGCGACTAAAACAGATGACGACTGGCAATAACAACAGGTTGACATAGATGAGGTATTTGTAGTATGGTAGGTGGGATCATTTATTGCACATCTGCCACCCAATATCTGCGACACAATTAGTTGTGGCTCTGCCGACTTTTTTGTGAGTACAGAAGCCGTTTTCGGTCAACGCTTAGACGGCTACACCAAAACTCAATTAAGACTCTGTTAGTATCTTTACTGTTTAAATCTACTGATTTTGAGGGAACAAACAATGAAAGACTTAATAATGGGTTATGCAACAAATTGTAAATTCGATGATTTCTACAGATTCGTTGCATCAACTCGTCAGCATTGTGATCCAGATAAAGTTGATATTGTTGTGTTTATTAATGCATTAGGGGATGAGTTCGCCAAGGTAGCTCTAGAAAAAAATATCACCCTTATACCAATTGAAAATGTGTGGAAGTGGGTTACTAGCTCAAAGATCCTAAATCTCATCTATCACGCAAAGATGGTGGGACTGCTAGCTTTAATTCGACTAAGTTCAGGGTCTAACCGTACCTACTTAGAGGAGGATTATAGGAGTACGGTTGCCAATTGGATTCATCCACTAGCAGGTCGGTGGATTACTTACCATACATTCCTTAAGGTTAATTCCAGTTATCGAATGGTTATGACTTCAGATGTGCGTGATGTTGTTTTCCAAGCTTCTCCCTTCGATGACTTAGACTCTAGTAAGCTTCACGTTTTTGAAGAAGCAGGTATTTATTTTGGACCGCCCACTCCAGAAAATGTAGATAGTGAATGGGTGAATGCTGTTTATGGAAAAAAAACTCTTGAAAAACTGTTGGGAAAACCTATACTCTGTGCAGGGACAGTATTAGGAGGAAACCATCTCATGATGCAATTAATTGAATTAATGGTGGTGGAGGCTGAACGCCATCGTCGTAAGCCTCTAGATCAAGCAATGTTCAATAAGGTGATTAACTATGAATTTCCCAGTAACAAAACGGTGAAACATAATTTGAAGAGTGGTGCCGTCCTCACACTGTGTGGAGATTATGAGGGAGTTTGGGAGATTGAAGATGGCAAAGTGATGGTTGACGATCGCCTTGTTCCTGTTATACATATGTACGATCGCGATTCTCGGACTAAGGAATTATTTCTGAGCAAGATTCCAAGTCCACAGAAGTAACCTCTAACCTGATTTGCTTAGGAATTACCTAACTGGCTTACCTTAATCGGACTCTGCTATTTTCTCAAGTCTTGGTTTAAACCCCTTGAACCGTTACATCCCTGCTATTCTATTCGATGAAATTCTGTAATCGCTTCCGAGGTTGAGTTTAACTTCCCCGTGGGGGGAAGTTGAGCTTAAACAGGGAAACTTTAAGAACATTCAGCTTTCGTTTTTATTTAACGCCTTGGTTTTACACTAGAAATCCTGCCTTCTCTCAGACTTGACGACGGCACACCATTCTTGAAATAACACCAAGCTCGATCGCCCTCCACTCCCGGCCTCACAAAAGTAAAAGCCTGACATTGTTCATCAAACACACGGATTTGTTTGCAAAGATCCGGGTCTGGTTGCCTAATGTACATATTCCTATAATCAGCGCCGATTCTGTCAGAATTTCACTCTAAATTCCACCTTGTCAACAGCCACTAGCTGCGGCACAACAGTTTTAGCCTTTGCACGGATTTTATTCAAAGCAGAGGCTGCACTACTACGCACATTTAGATTGGAGTCTTTCAGCAAGACAATTAGCTGCAGCAGTGCAGTTTAAGCTTTTGCACGGATTTTATTCAAAGCAGAGGCTGTACTACTACGCACATTTGGATTGGAGTCTTTCAGCAAGACAATTAGCTGCGGCAGTGCAGTTTTAGCTTCTGCACCGAAACTTCCCAAAGCATTGGCTGCACTACTACGCACAGTTACATCTGAGTCTTGAAGCAGGGAAATTAGCTGTGGCACAGCAGTTTTAGCTTCTGCACCCATCCTTCCCAAAGCATAGTCTGCACGGCTACGCACCTTTGCATCGGAGTCTTTCAGCAACAGAATTAGCTGCAGCACAGCAATTTTAGCTTCTGCACCCATCCTTCCCAAAGCATTGGCTGCACGGCTACGCACAGTTGCATCGGAGTCTTTCAGCAACAGAATTAGGTGTGGCACAGCAGTTTTAGCTTCTGCACCCATCCTTCCCAAAGCATAGTCTGCACGGCTACGCACAGTTGCATCGGAGTCTTTCAGCAACAGAATTAGCTGTGGCAGTGCAATTTTAGCTTCTGCACCAACCGACACATCTGATACCAGTTTCCTAAAATCCTGCTACAGATATGGCATCTAAAATAAATTGCCATCCTGTTAAAGAAGCAATAACTTC